>CAZGDJ010000224.1:0-5657 GCA_964524635.1 uncultured Rikenella sp.
CTTATCAACAAAAAAGAGGCGACTTTCAAACATTTTCTGATGCACAAGTACGGCCCCCTTTGCCTGAGTGGCAACTACGAGGAAGACGCTTAGCAGGTCTGGTGTCAGGCCAGGCCAGATCGCATCTGAAATAGTCATTATGGATCCGTCAATGAAAGTTTCTATCTGATAATGCTTCTGAGCAGGTACTATAATGTCATCATTGTTTCTCAGCAGTTTGATACCCAGTCGTTTAAAAGAATCAGGAATAATGCCGAGATTTTCATACGAGACATTTTTTATTGTTATTTCTGATTCTGTCATGGCAGCTATGCCAATGAAAGATCCGATCTCGATCATATCGGGCAGTATGGTATGTGAACAGCCTCCCAGTGACGCTACACCTTTAATATACAGCAGGTTTGAACCAATGCCAATAATGTTGGCTCCCATATTGACGAGCATACGGCATAATTGCTGTATATATGGCTCACAGGCTGCATTGTAGATAGTTGTGTTGCCCTCAGCAAGCACAGCAGCCATAATAATATTTGCAGTTCCGGTAACGGAGGCCTCATCAAGATGTATGTAGCTTCCTTTTAGTTTCTTTGCTTTAACATGATAACATGATTCACTGACATCAAACCTGAAATCAGCGCCTAACTTCTGAAAGCCTATAAAGTGAGTATCCAATCGACGACGTCCGATTTTATCTCCGCCGGGCTGAGGGATTAATGCTTTGCCAAATCGGGCAAGCAACGGACCAACTATCATGATTGATCCTCTGAGTGCAATGCTCTGTTCCCTGAAAGAATCTGAGTTCAGGTAATCAATGTTGGCATCAGAAGCCTCGAATGTGTATTCAGATGTGCCTTTCTTTTCAACCTTCACTCCGAAATCAGTAAGCATCTCAATAAGTTTGTTCACATCCCTTATGTCAGGAATGTTTTTTACTGTTATCTTCTCAGAAGTGAGCAGTGTGGCACACAAGATCTGCAGAGCTTCATTCTTGGCACCCTGAGGAGTTAGCTCCCCATTGAGCTTTCTTCCCCCGGTAACTGCAAATGTTCCCATCAGTGGTTGGTTTTATATTTTTTCTTACCTTGTTTTCCTGATCGTCCCTGGTACTTGTCCTGTGGTCTTCCCTGATATCTTCCCTGTTGTTTTGATTTTGGCTGAGACAGAAGATCCTTTATATCAAGCATCTTAAGGTTTTCAGGGGCATTAAGCCTTCCTTTCGACATATCTTTCATGTCTCTTATTATCAGCTCATCTGCAACCTGTTGCTTGTTCCAGGTGAGATAATCTTTTTTCATCTGGTTAAGGATGAGGTTTATCAGGTAATCTTTTTCTTCACCATCTGTCATTTCTGAAGCCGCATCAATAAGAAGTTGGACTATACGGCCGTAATGGGCGTATTTAATCTCGCCGTTGTGGTATGGCACCCGGTTTGGTTTTGCAACCAGCTTTTGCCTGTCAGGGGCCGGATATGGTGAATCGAGTTCCAGCTTAAAATCCGCTATAATCATCAGATGATCCCAGAGCTTGTGTTTAAAATCAGTCACATCCCTGAGGTTTGGATTAAGGTTACCCATGATCTGGATTATTGTTTTTGCAGCCCTGTTTCGCTCCTCCTCATTTTCAATAGACCTGATATGCTCAATCATCTTTAGAACATTTCTGCCATACTCAGGCAGGGCCATCCTTTTCCTTTGTGTATTGTAATCGAATGTCATGAGTTAAATTTTTGACAAAACTAATAATAATATTTGTCTTTCAGTTGCGCTGAATTTCATTGACTGTTATTGTTAAGGTGATGATAATCAGCGACTAATAAAAACGAAATACCTTTAAAGTGCCATGGCATCGATGATTACAAACCCAGGAATTGAATAGCCATCCCTGAAATCATGATTGTTGCCCCGGCAATTACATTGACATATTTCTCAAAAGGACGCATGTTTATCCGGTTGATACCCAGTCTGAAGGCTAGCACCACTGTCATCATCGTGCCAATGGTTGCTGCCGAAAAAAGAAGCGATACCAGAACTACACCATTGATGCTGTTCTCTGCTGCCGGATACATAACCAGTGGTATTAAAGGCTCACACGGACCAAGGATGAATATAACGAAAAGGACCCATGGTGTAAGGTTTTTTTTGTCTTCAAGGTGAGCATGTGAATGATTATTTAAATGATCATGTTCATGAGTATGAGAAATTCCACCTACGTGATTATGATGATGCTGGTGAGGTTTCTTCCGGTACAGTTTCCTGATGCTTATTATGGTATAAACCAGACCAAACCCTATCATAAGCCATGCTGCAATATTTCCTCTGAAGGATTCAAAAAATTCTAATTTAGACAGTGTAATTCCGGCAGCGATTCCGATGAATCCAAGTATTATAGAGCTTAGCACATGCCCGAGTCCGCAGACGAAAGTGATAAGCATTGTTTTTCTGACAGACCACTTGCGGGCTTCGCCCATAACAATGAAAGGAATGTAATGATCAGGTCCTATAAGGGTATGAACAAATCCGATTGTAACAGCTGTGCCGGCAAGAAGCAGGGTGGAATTTTCCATAAGCATATTCATCGGATACAAATATAATAAATCAGGTTAAAGTTTTAACGACCTACTGATATCCACCACCCGCCGGCACTTATAAGCTCATTAATACCTGTATTGGAGCCGTAAAGTAGTCTTCTGGAGTCCTTAATGAAGGTTTTCATGGTCTCAAAGTTATAAGTCGACTGAAAGAAATCTGCCTGATCTTCAAACTCGGAGCAGGGAAGTATATAAAACTTCCTTTTGCCATTTTCAGTCGGAGTATAGACCCACGTTAAAATATAACCTGCCTCTGAAATGTTAACTTCCCCATTTGTTTTTGACAACTCAAGCCTGATCATTGCTCCGCCGTCACTTCTGCGCTGGCGTTGATTAGAGATAAAGTTGCCCATAGACCAGACAACAGGTTTTACAAGACCATTAGTGTCTGCGTTGGACACCATTGGTTGCAGAACATGAGGGTGAGATCCTATTATCACGTCAGCGCCACTCCTGAAGATTGCCCCTGCTGTCTTTTTCTGTAATGATGACGGCAGGCTGTCATATTCATTTCCCCAATGGATAAAAACAATTACCAGATCAGCGCCCTTTTCCCTTGAAAATACTATTTCTTTCTGTATACGTACAGTGTCAATGTAAGATACCACCCTGGGAGGTGGTATTACAATACCATTGGTGCCATAAGTATAATTAAGCAATCCAACGTTTATGCCATTGCGGGTAATCATCAATGGAGTCGATGTGTCTCGTGCCTCACTGCTTAGCCATGTTCCTGTATGCGATATCTTAAGACTGTCAAGAACTCTGATGGTGCGTGCAATGCCTTTTGATCCCCTGTCAGCGCTGTGATTGTTGGCCGTGACAAGAATATCAAATCCTGCTTTTTGGCATGCCGCTGCAAGAGCATCAGGTGAGCTGAACGCAGGATAACCTTTAAACGGAGGGCCTCCCAGTGTTACTTCGAGGTTGCCTATTGCCACATCAGCTTCACTGATAACTGGCGAGATATACCTGAAAACATTGTCATATGAATATGACTTCAGAGAATCATTATATGCTGAAGCTATTTGCATTTCATGGCCCATAATATCACCGGCAAAGAGAAGTGTCAGTGTTGAATCAGCTTGCTGACTTTTAAGTACCTGAGATACCAAAAAGCAAAATACTGCCGCTAAGCTATGAGATAGGAATTTCATCAGATTGATCCTTTTGGGTTATTGTAAGTTGGTCATTCATTTTGGTTTCCGTAATAAACGCGCCCATCGACATTACGAGTGAACTTAATATTATGACCTGTATAATCACAGAGCTGTTTATTACAGGAATAATCCTTGTTGCAGGGATAGACAGAAAAAGAAGAATGGTTATAAGACCTCTTGGTGCAATAAAAAGCAATGGTAAAATTGGCATATTACTAAGCCTTAGCTGCAGAGCCCTGATAATCAGGATAAGGAGAACAATTCCGGTACTCCATGGGAGAGAGTGAAGGTTAATGATATCGCTTGTCTTCATCAGAAAGCCAAACAGGATAAAAAAGATGGATCTTATAAGAAAGGTGAACTCCGAAGTCATATCTTTAAACTTATCGACTTCCCTGGTAAGCACTTCTGGTTTTAAGAATCTCATAAACCTGTTTTCCGGAATGAGAGACAGATTACCCAGAAAAAGACCCAGTACCATTATAAAAAGAAGCCCCGGAAGATGCAATAGTTTTGAGAGAAAGTAGATAATTATGATTATCAGAATAATAGGTATGAATTTAATCTTCTGCCTGGTATGACTTAACAACCATGACAACATCAATGAAGTGGCGACAGACAACAACAGCATTACTATCATCTGAATAATGAAAACTATAAATGACTTGCCGGTTATTATTTGATTTAATGCAAAGAAGTTGAAAAAGAGAATTCCCAGAATATCAGATAACGAGCTCTCATATACAATAAATTCACGGTTGTGCCTGCTGAGATGCCTGACACTTGGGATAGCTATTGCGCTGCTTATTACAGCCAAAGGGATGGTGTTAAGCAACCCGTCAGAAAGATTATAGCCATTAAAGATGAAAAGGATTAGTGCAAGCATCAAACTCATGGCGACCATTGGCAGGAAAGCTGTGAAGGCTGCTTTTCCAATAAGGTGCAGGCGATTTTTACGAAGCTCAAGCTCAAGTGTTCCGTCAAGAACGATGAGTATTAATCCAATTGTTCCAATGGATGGCAACAATGGATATAAATCAGGTATTTCAATACCGGTCAATAAAGCTGTCTGTTGTAATGCCCACCCAAGTGTAAAAAGGATTAATACGGTGGGTATCTTGGTTTTGGAGGCAGTAATATCAAACAGGTAAGCTAGAAGAATAAGCAGGCATATGATAATGACAATAACTGTAGGCATTGCTGGCTGATTATTTGTGATTTCCCTGCCGGTAAAAATACAAACAATGAACAAACCTATCAGAAATGCAACGGAAAAACATCTCTGTTTAATTATTATAATAAAAACGACATGGTTTCATTACGAAAAGATAACGAACTTAGGGACTTATAACCAGATTCATAACAAGCAATGGAATTTATTAACACAGACCTGTTTACCTACGTGCTTCTGCCATTATTTATATTTTGTGCACGCATTGTTGATGTTTCCCTGGGTACACTCAGGATTATTTTCGTTACCAAGGGAATGAAAAGGATAGCTCCTCTGTTTGGATTTTTTGAGGTGCTGATATGGCTTATTGCCATCAGTCGTATTATGCAAAATCTTGATAACTGGGTATGCTATTTGGCTTATGCCGGTGGTTTTGCAACAGGAAATTTTATTGGCATGCTGCTTGAGGAGAAACTGGCCATAGGCCATGAAATGATAAGGGTTATCACACGCCGTGACGCAACAAACCTTATCAATGAACTCAGGGAAACAGGGCATGGAGTTACATCTGTAGCAGCTCAGGGTGTTGATGGTGAAGTAGCCGTCATTTATATAATAGCGCGGCGTAGCATGATACAGGAGGTCCTGGACCTGATTAATAAGCATAACCCCAGGGCTCTATATACTCTTGAAGCAATCAAGTATGTAAACAAAGAGATTTTTCACAGATCCGAGGAGG
>CAZGDJ010000225.1:0-5646 GCA_964524635.1 uncultured Rikenella sp.
CGTAAAAATACCAAGGGCTATTGGTAAGTCAGGTGATATAACCGGTGGTCTTCCACGTGTAACAGAACTCTTTGAGGCACGCAACCCGTCTAACCCGGCTATTGTTACTGAGATAGACGGTGAAGTTGCTTACGGCAAGATCAAGAGAGGTAACAGGGAAATATCGATCACTTCTAAAACAGGAGAATCGAAGAAATATCTTGTACCACTTTCAAAGCAGATACTTGTTCAGGAGAATGACTATGTGAGAGCAGGCACTGCCCTCTCAGACGGTTCAATCACTCCTTCTGACATCCTCGCTATCAAAGGCCCGACAAAAGTTCAGGAGTACATTGTAAATGAGATACAGGAGGTATATCGTTTGCAGGGTGTTAAGATCAATGACAAGCACTTTGAAATCATCGTAAGACAGATGATGCGCAAGGTTGAGATCATTGACCCGGGAGACACTAAATTCCTTGAGCGACAGGTTGTTGACAAGCTTGAGTTCATGGATGAGAATGACTGGGTTTATGGCAAGAAGATAGTGCTTGATGCCGGTGACAGCCAGACACTGCGCCCTGGTCAGGTTATCACTGCCCGCAAACTCAGGGATGAGAACTCACTCCTCAAGCGTCGCGACATGAAAGTCATTGAAGCAAGGGATGCCATACCGGCAACTTCACAGCAGGTGCTCCAGGGTATAACCCGTGCCGCACTTCAGACCAACAGTTTCTTCTCTGCCGCTTCCTTCCAGGAGACGACAAAGGTACTGAATGAGGCTGCAATACTTGGTAAGATTGACTTCCTTGAAGGCCTGAAGGAGAATGTTATCGTTGGACATCTTATACCGGCTGGTACCGGTTTAAGAGAATACAATAATATCGTCGTAGGCTCTCTTGATGATTATGAAAATCTTGTACATGCCGGGCAGAGCCCGAAAGAAGTTGAACAGGACTAATACAAAAGGATCATGTCAGACAATATTAAAAATCAGGGTCAGTTAAATATTGAACTGAACGAAGAAGTATCACAGGGAGTATATTCAAATCTTGCTGTTATTACACATTCGCCTGCTGAGTTTGTTATTGATTTTATCAGAATTATGCCAGGCGTACCCAAGGCACAGGTAAAATCAAGAATCATTCTTACCCCTGAGCATGCAAAGAGACTGGCAGCAGCCCTTCTTGACAATGTTTCAAAATACGAGTCTGTACATGGGACTATACGCGAGATAAAAGGCTCAGGTCCGGTTATGCCGGTTAACTTTGGCGGTCCGACCGCTCAGGCCTGATACCCTGAAAATGACAGCAGAGGCTGTGACCGAAAGGTTACAGCCTCTCTTTTTTGTATGGTATCAAAATATATGTTACTTTGTGATAACGATCAGCAGTGATAACATTATGTCTTCCTATAAAATATCATTCATCGGAGCAGGAAACGTAGCTGAGGCACTATGCCTTGGACTTAAGCAGGCAGGACAGAAAATAGTCTCAGTTTCATCAAAGGAGGGGAGCAGCGCAAAGGATCTTGCTGAGAAAACAGACGCTTTATGGCTGAAAGGAATTATCATTCCTGATGATACTGATATTGTTATCCTGGCTGTACCTGACAAGGAAATAGAGGAGATCTCAAGGAATATAAAGATCCGCGACAATGTAATACTGGTTCATACTGCCGGCAGCGTCCCTCTTGGATATCTGAATCGTGTCTTGCATGCAGGAGTGCTTTATCCGTTGCAGACATTCTCAAAAGGTTTCTCCCCCGATCTTCGCAAGGTCCCTTTCTTTATTGAAGCTACAGACAAAGAAACCCTGAATACTTTAAGAGACCTAAGCCTGCTTATCGGATCAGGAGCATGGGAGTGCACCAGTGAAAGACGATTGTATCTTCACGTTGCAGCCGTGTTCACGAATAATTTTTCAAACTTTATGATGACATCAGGTGAGATAATGGCCTTTAGGGCAGGATTCGATCCGGCACTTCTGAAACCTCTTATGGAGGAGACAATGAGAAAAACCATACTTATGGGACCTTCCAGGGCTCAGACAGGACCTGCTGTAAGACATGATGTTCAGACAATGAGCAGTCATCTAGAATTGTTATCTTTCTCCCAGGAATACAAAGATCTGTATCGTCAGATCAGCAAACTAATTACTGAATATTATAAGAAAACTCCCGAATGAATAATTTTAAAGAGGATCTGAATAAAGTAAAAGCATTTGTGTTTGATATTGACGGTGTATTGTCAACCCAGACAATAGCCCTCTCGGTATGGGGAGTGCCACTCCGTTCAGTGAACCTTAGAGACGGTTATGCCCTGCAACTTGCTGTCAAAAAAGGCTATAAAGTTGGCATAATATCAGGTGCGAGCTCCAAAGAATACATCACCCGCCTTAAGTCTTTGGGAATTAATGATATATGTCTCAGATCAAGAATAAAGAAAGAAAGCATGCGGATGCTACTTGACAAATGGAATCTGGATTTTGAGAATGTTCTGTACATGGGCGACGATATTCCTGACTTTGAGGTTATGAAGATGGTTGGTCTTCCGGTATGCCCTTCTGACGCTGACAGCGAAATTAAACAAATAGCGGTCTATATATCTGATAAACGCGGAGGCGAAGGCTGTGTCCGCGATGTAATTGAACAGACATTGAGATTGCATAATAACTGGATGGACTATGAAGCCTTTTCCTGGTAGAAAACTGACCGACTTTCTCAGATTGATCAGATTTCCTAATCTGATGATCGTGGCCCTGACAATGATTCTGATGAGATATGCCATCATCAAACCTATTCTAACGGCTCTGCCTGTAGAGATGAATGATATGCCTCTCCTGCTCACCCGTATGGAACTGCAACTCCCCTGGTATGATTTTCTGATCCTCATTGTATCAACGATCCTGATAACAGCAGGAGGTTATGTAATTAACGACTATTTTGATATACGGACTGACCTTATAAATAAGGGCAGAGTGATAGTGGGAAACACTATCTCAAGACGGGCAGCAATGTCTTACCATAATATCTTTAACCTGCTTGGCGTAGCCGGTGGTTTCTATATATCAGGCAGAATCGGATACTGGTGGCTGGGTGTGTTGTTTCTGCTTATATCCGGACTGCTTTATTTTTATTCCACAACATATAAGAGACAATTCCTTATTGGAAACCTGATAGTCGCATTCCTCACTGCACTTGTGCCATTCATGGTCGTAATTTGTGATGCCCTGCCTGTCTACAGATTATATGCTGCAACGACAGTGTCATTCCCGGGTGTTGCATTACTTTTTTACTGGGTCGGCGGTTTTGCGTTATTTGCTTTTCTTACTACTCTTATCCGTGAGATAATAAAAGACATGGAAGATTATGAAGGTGACCAGTCTCTGGAACGCAGGACCCTGCCGGTAGTTTCAGGGTTACGTAACACAAAAACTGTTGTCGTTCTGCTGTCAGTAGTTGAAATACTTCTGTTATACATGGTCTGGTTCAGATATCTGACAGATAAAATTACTCTTGCTTATATTACTTTACTGATTCTGGTGCCGTTTATCCTTGTGATAGTTAAAGTCATTACCGGCAGAAACCGGAAAGAGTTCAGCAGAGTGAGCTTATTAATTAAACTAATCATGCTTTTCGGTATCCTCTATTCAGTTGTTGCAGGGGTAATAATAACCACAGGGAAAGTTTATTAGTATGTTTGCTGACGAACTCGAAGGTTATAATATCATTCTTGCCTCTGCCTCACCCCGCAGAAGGCAGCTTCTTGGTGAAGCAGGTATTACATTTGTGCCCGCCGCCATTGAATGTGATGAGAAATGGCCGCTGAATCTGAATGGAAGCCAGATAGCAGAGTACCTGGCTGGGTTTAAGTCAGATCAATGGCCGTCACAACTAAAAGAAAATGATATTCTTATAACGGCCGATACTGTTGTCTGGTGTCAGAATAAATTGCTTGGCAAGCCTGGTGATGCCGGACAGGCGGCTGCCTTTCTCCGGATTCTGTCGGATTGCGACCATGAAGTTATTACTGGCATATGCTTAAGGGATCAAAGAAGAAAACAAGTTTTTTCAGTGACCACCAGTGTGACTTTCCGCCGTTTGACAGATGAGGAAATCGATTATTATATTAGACATTACAAACCATTTGATAAAGCTGGTGCTTACGGGATACAGGAATGGATAGGACTAAGGGGTATAACAGACATTAAAGGGTCTTACTATAATGTGGTTGGAATGCCTGTCAGTGAGCTTTATTCGGAAATTGTGCATTTTATTAAATATAAAAACAAATATTAGTCAGATGAAAAGAAAGCTTTTTTCTATCATAATTTTTTCTGCGGTACTGTCGCTTCCACAGCTAAGGGCAGATGAAGGCATGTGGATCCCCGTTCTGATTGAAAAATATAACATCAAACTGATGCAGGAGAATGGTTTTAAACTCACTGCTGAAGATATTTACAGCATCAACAAAGCATCAATGAAAGACGCTGTGGTTATGTTCGGAGGAGGGTGTACAGGTGAGTTCATCTCTGATAAAGGTCTGATAATCACCAATCATCATTGTGGAATAGGAATGGTGCAAAACCATTCTACACTTGACCATGATTATCTTGCTGATGGATTCTGGGCAAAAACTCTTGCTGATGAATTATCCAATCCCGGGCTGACAGTCACAATCTTAAAATATATGGATGATGTGACTGGAAAAGTTCTGGAAGGTATTTCAGAAGATATGAGTAAAACAGACCGCGATGCTATTATCAATGCAAACATCACAGCTATATGCGCTGAGGCTGTAAAAGGGACACACTATAATGCAATGGTAAGGCCATTCTATCTTGGGAATCAGTACTTTCTGCTGGTCAATGAGGTCTTCAAAGATGTCAGGCTGGTAGGGGCACCTCCTTCATCTATTGGCAAATTCGGTGGCGATACTGATAACTGGGTCTGGCCACGCCATACCGGTGATTTCTCACTGTTCAGGGTTTATGCTGACAAGTATAATAAACCTGCAGCTTATTCGGAGGATAATATTCCTTATAAACCTGCATACCATTTCCCTGTTTCATTGAAAGGAATCAATGAGGGCGATTTTACTATGGTCTTCGGATATCCGGGCAGAACGCAGGAATATGCCCCTTCAAACCATATCAAAATGTTAAAAGACTTTGTCTATCCAAAACTGATTGAAATCAGAGGAGCAAAGCTTGCCATAATTGATCAGGCTATGGAATCTGACAAGCTTATTCGTATCAAATACACACCAAAAGCCTCAGGTATTTCCAATTCATGGAAGAAATGGATAGGAGAGATTCAGAGCCTGAATAAAACCAGGGCCATAGACAAAAAAGAATCATTTGAAAAGGAGTTTTCTGCATGGGTAAAATCTGACCCTGAAAGAACTTCTGAATATGGAGGGTTGTTTAGCAGTTATAATGAGATATATCCTGATTACCAGGCCTTTTACATAGTCAACAATTATACGTCAGAAGTATTTTTTTCCAATGGTGCTGAAGCGGTTGGTTTTTCAAATAGTTTCAGGAATGCTGTGACCCTTGAACTTAATAGTGATCCAAGGCTCAATGAAGAGCTTAAGAGACTTCAGAACAATGCCGCAGCCTTTTTCACCGATTATGACATGGACACTGACAAAAAAGTCTTTGC
>CAZGDJ010000226.1:0-5582 GCA_964524635.1 uncultured Rikenella sp.
GGGGATATTAATGATTTTATCAAGATCTTTTGTCACTATCCGCGAAAAATATGAATACTTGCCCCCGTTAACCATGTATGGCATTGTCTCATTATCATATTCGCCCTCTACATCAGCCCAGTAATACCAATCCTTATCTATCATTTTTTCACCATACAAAACTCCTTCAGCGTCATAATATTTCCCCTCTTTATCCATCTGCTCGGTGCCGACAATCTTTATGCCAGGGTAGTTTTCCGAAGTGAATCCGACATCTGCAAGCTCAAACTCGCGACGGTCCCATATCGTTATCTGTGAACGACTTATACCACTCAGCTCCAGCTGTTTGATCACTGATCTGACCACTTCATGACTGGTGCTCAGACTTTTCCCTGCAACCGGATTAACTTTCAGGCCAATTCGTTCACCTGGCGCCACAAACTTCCTCCAAGCCTTTTTCAGTTTCTTTTCACCTGTCAGGGCAAGCATAGATTTGGCAAGCAAGTCATATACTATCTGCTCATCAATAATGTTATCCCTGACAGCCAGTGAGTTTCTGGCAACAATAACTTTGCCCGGGTAAAGACCAGGCAATGATTTCCCAGAGCGGGGTACTTTTATTGCATCTGCAATGTTAGTTGAAGGTTTAGGCTTCTGTTGTACTGTCTCAATAATTGATGTCTGAGCAGCTTTTGTCAGTGGTGCAGCAGCTATGGCAGCGGCGCTTGCACCGGCTATTCGAAGGAAATTGCGTCTGTTGACTGAGCTCATATGTCTGATGGTTTGGTCCGTGGTTCTAATCAGGATGAGCAAAGATAAAAAAATTGATTTCTTTAAATAATGACTTGATAAGCTCATAATAAACAATGACAGGTGATTATTAACATTACCTCCTTTCTATTTTTTTTCAGAGGAAGGTCTGGTGTTAATAATTTACCTACAGGTCAATTGTAGAAATTGAAATAGTCTTGAAGGGAAAGAAAGCTCAAGCATTAAATAGAATAATGAATATCGAACAAGGAATGATGATTTATAAAGATTTAAACTTCAATATTCGTAGTTCGTTAATCCTTGTTCATAAATCAAAAAAAAATACTCTGTGGGGCTTATCGTGATCCTGATAATATTTAACATGACCTGCTTCCGAAGTATTACCCCCTTTCATATTTCCCCCAAGGGGGAAAAGACTAACTAGTACCTTCCCCTTTGGGGGAAGGATAGGAAGGGGGTGATAACCTTTATATAAAGCATTTCAAATAGAAATTAAAAAACCTACACCCTTTGAAAGGCATTTTTTGAATAATCGGAATAGTTGATTATTTTTGACCCGCTTTTGTTACGGGATGTAGCTCAGCCCGGTTAGAGTACTTGTCTGGGGGGCAAGGGGCCCCGGGTTCAAATCCCGGCATCCCGACTGAGCAAAAAAGTCCACCTGCCGGATGGCAGGTGGCTTTTTGTTTTTCGGAGCGACAAGAAAGCTTGCTTTTGAGGAGCACAGAAAAACAAAAAGACGCACTGAGCGAAGCGAAGTGCGGGCTTTTTGCTCTTGTCATCTCCCCTACCAGGGATCACGCTGTCCGACGGCAGGAGGAGAGCGTAATCCCGGCAAACAATATCATACCACCCCCCGCCCCGGTAAACCGGGCCGTACCTCCCGCTGACGCGGGACAGGCGCTCCTATCTTAGGAGGGGAAACTATTGCACTGGCAGATTCATCTTAAATATATCAATAACCAAATTTGTCATGTTCTGTGTAAAAACAGCCATTAACTTTGTCGCATTAAATCTTATCGGTTATGTTCAAATACGGAATTGATCACCTGACAGCAGAAAAAGCAATAGCTATCGCACAATCAACATTTAAGGCACAATTAACACCTGAAGCTATGGAGAAGGTCAACCTCTGCCGCGACAGAGTTGAAAAGATAGCCTGCTCTGACAAAGCCGTATACGGAATAAATACCGGATTTGGTCCGTTGTGTGACACACATATCTCAGCTGATGAAACAAGCAAACTTCAGGAAAACCTTCTTATCTCACATGCGGCAGGTGTTGGAAAACCAATCGAAAAGACGCTGTCAAAAATCATGATGATCTGTAAGGTCCATGCATTATGCCAGGGCTATTCGGGTGTCAGGCTGAAGATTATTGAACGTATACTATATTTTATCGATCATGATCTTATACCTGTTGTACCGGAACAAGGATCAGTAGGTGCTTCTGGCGATCTGGCTCCATTGTCACATTTGTTCCTTCCCCTCATTGGAGAAGGAGAATTCTGGAATGGCCAAGGTTTTATTCCGGCAAGAGAAGAGTTAAAAAAGCACAGCCTTGAGCCGATAAGGCTTGAAGCTAAAGAAGGTCTCGCCCTGATAAACGGGACCCAGTTCATACTTGCAAATGCTATTGCCGGAATAGACAAGATGAATTACCTTCTTGACCTGGCTGATGTTGCCGGTGCTATGAGCCTTGAAGGTCTGCAGGGAAGCGCTGCTCCGTTTAAAGAGGAACTCCATAGTTTAAGACCGTTTAAAGGGGTTATGAAAGTGGCAGAACGTATGCGAATGCTGCTTGAAAATTCAGAGAATGTTGCATCGCACGAAGAATGTCCAAGAGTACAGGATCCATATTCTTTGCGCTGCATACCACAGGTTCATGGAGCCTCGCGGAACGCATGGCATCATTTAAACAGACTGGCTGAGATAGAGATGAATTCTGTCACTGACAACCCAATTATCCTCAGCGATTCTGAAGCTGTTTCCGGCGGTAATTTTCATGGGCAGCCACTGGCAATGGCCCTGGACTATTGTGCTGTTGCGGCTTCTGAACTGGGCAATATTTCTGACAGAAGATGTTATCTCCTGCTTGAGGGAAGATATGGATTACCCCGCCTGCTTACTGCCAGCGGCGGACTGAATTCAGGCTTTATGATCCCCCAATATACGACAGCCGCTTTGGTTACAGAGAACAAAACATTATGTTTCCCAGCTTCGGCAGACAGCATTCCTACCTCAATGGGACAGGAAGATCATGTCTCCATGGGTAGTATTTCTGGAAGAAAATTCAACCAGATCCTGTGCAATGTGGAAAAAATCTATGCTATAGAACTTATGTATGCATCACAGGCTCTGGAGTTCAGGAGACCATATCACTTTTCAGATATCATAGAAGCGAATTTCAGGATTATCAGAAATGAAGTGGGAAAACTTGAAGATGACCGTATCCTGAAAGATGATATAAATGCCATGATTGATATGGTGAAGAACAGGGTGTTTGTTGTTAAGCAGGGCATTCTTTAAATTGAAAGCAAATCAATAATTAATAAAGTTTCTCCCCCTGAGACAGGGGGAGTCCTCCCGGTTTGCCGGGAGGGAGGGGGTATGATACTCTTCATTATTAATATATACCACCTCCCGTCCCGATAAAATCGGGCCGGACCTCCTGCTGACGCGGGACGGGCTCTCCTATCTTAGGAGGGGTAACTATATCACTCCGAGGGTACAAAAAAAGATGTCATGTTAAGACATCTTCTTTGACTTTATTATCCTTTACTAATTGTCGGGTTATCTCTTCACTCTTGCATTTCCTTCCCACACACTCCATACCTGTTCCTCATCGGCAGGCTGGGCGTAATCAGTAAGGAAAGTAGTGGCCAGGGCGCCGCTGGCCCAGCCAAACTGTACCCACTTGGCCGGCTCCCAGCCTTTGAGTATTGCATGAAGTAACCCGCCCACAAAGCCATCGCCGCCACCAATACGGTCAAGAACAGTAATATCGCGGGGCTCAATCACATGCCAGTTATTGCCCTCCAACATGATAGCACCCCATTGGTGATGATTCGCATTTATCACCTGACGAAGTGTCGTTGCAAATACTGATGCGTTCGGATATTCTTTTTTTACCCTGCCAATCATGACCTTAAAGCTTTCAATTTTTGATGCGATATCTTTGCCTCCTGCTTCAGGACCCTCAATACCCAGGCATAGCTGGAAATCTTCTTCATTACCAACCAGAATGTCAGATACTGAGGCAATTTCCCGGAAAATAGCTGAGAGTTCCTCTTCACGTCCTTTCCAGAATGAAGCACGATAATTCAGATCAAAAGAAATCCGTGTTCCATTTTTTTTTGCCGTTCTGGCAAGCTCCAGACAAAATGTGCTGGTTTCAGGTGACAACGCCCCAATTAAACCTGATAAGTGTACTATCTGAACGCCTTCTTTCCCAAAAATCCGTTCAAGGTCGAAGTCCTTCACATTTAGTGTCCTTCCAACTTCTCCGGCGCGGTCGTTTTGTACTCTCGGTCCACGAGAGCCGGAGCCACTGTCGGCGATGTTGAACTGATGTCGGTATCCCCAGGGATTACCTTGTGCCACTTCCTTTCCCTCATAGGACATGTGACGGCTTGCCAGATTGTTCTTTATGAATTGGGCTATGGGACTGTCTTTGACAAAGGTTGTAAGGACTTTTACTGGAAGACCCAGGTAAGCAGGAATGCTTGCCACATTTGTCTCAGCGCTTGTTGCCTGCATATAAAAAGTGTCACTGCTATGAACTGGTTGACTATTGATCGGGGTTATGCGAACGCCCATGCTTGTAGGCACCAGCAGTGAATATGAAAAGTCCTTTTTAAGTTCTATACTCATGTCTTAAATTTTAATTAGAAAATCTGTTCAAATATACACTTACTCAAAAAAATGCGCGTTAATTTTTTGCTTTTATCTGTGTATAAAGTTTTCATTCACTATGTTCGGGAGCCCGTATGAGATATTAAACCAATGGCAATTTGTGATTCAAATATGTATCATTGCTTTCATTACTCCGTCATTATAGATGGCAACCATTTCAAAAGCCTTTCCCACCTCATCCAGACTGAAGTTATGTGTCTGCATCATGTCAGGTAAAAGGCGAGCGTCAGATATCATTTCAAGTGTCTCCCTGACAGTCTCGTTCTGACGTCTGACATTAACAATCGTTATCTCATTTCTCCTCAGGCTATCTACGTCAAAGCTCCATCTGCTGAATTCCGGTATCCCTACAATCATCAGCTTCCCTCCTGGTTTCAGTAGCCTGACAGCCTGATCTGCTGCCTCCTGTTGGCCGCAGCATTCAAATACCAAATCAAGCTGATCAGGTTCATTCAATAAAATCTCCTTAATAATGTCCTGTTTATCAACATTGCCTGTCCAGTATGCTCCCATTTTGGATGCCAGTGTAAGGCGTTGATCCAGCTTATCAGTCATATAAATCCTGGCAGCTCCTTCAAAAATTGCTGATAGCATGACGCTTATACCTATAGGGCCAGATCCAAGAATGCCAACAGATCTCCCTTTCACCGACCCTGCTGACTTCACAGCATAACGGCCAATTGAAAGAGGTTCTGAAAGCGCTGCCTGGTCAAGGGTCATGTTATCGGGTATGCGGTAACAGCAGGAAGCAGGCGTCACAATGTATTGCGAGAGGCACCCCTCAGACTGTCCCGGACAACCCAGGAACCTCAGGTTACGGCATGTATTTGGTCTTCCTGATATGCATTGATCGCAATGATGACAGGGCATTGCAGGGTCAATGGCAACCCTGTCTCCGGGTTTTAGCAGAGTAACACC
>CAZGDJ010000227.1:0-5457 GCA_964524635.1 uncultured Rikenella sp.
GCCGATATTCGCATAAATCTGTTTTGCGATTTTACGAGTGTTTCCACTGTGAGAAAAAAATATGATAAGAGTCTTTTCCTTAAATGAATCTAATGAATCTGTTGACATATCTTCGCTCCTTGATCTTATATTTCAAAAATTATCAGCGTTATCTTTTAAATATACACTGCTCAATTGATTTTTTGAGGTACGCCCCCTATTTTATACTGCTAGTCACCATGCACTTACAATCTCATCAGCTATCATCTCCGCCTGTTTCAAGATGGTTTCTGTTGCAAGCTTTTGC
The DNA here is from genome assembly GCA_964524635.1 of uncultured Rikenella sp. Lineage (GTDB taxonomy): Bacteria > Bacteroidota > Bacteroidia > Bacteroidales > VadinHA17 > SR-FBR-E99. Next base: position 287 of record CAZGDJ010000227.1, read on the forward strand.
ATATCAGGTGGATAGCCATATTGCCTTAATGTCCTTTTCACAATAACCTTCAGTTTTGCTTTTACGCTTTCTTTGATTGTCCAGTCTATGGAAGCATTCTCCCTTACCCTGTCAAAAAGGACAATAGCCAGCTCCCTTAATTTATCCTTACCCATAACCTCACGGGCGCTTTCATTATTAGCGATAGCTGTATAAAACGCATACTCGAATTCCGATAGACCCATTTCTTCAGGTTCTTTGTCCATCTCACGGATATCTTTGCCAAGTGCTATCAACTCTTCGATAACCTCAGCGGCAGTTAGAATTTTGGCATGATATCTTTTTATGGAGTTTTGCAGCATTTCCAGTAAGGACTTTCCCTGTATCAGGTTCTTCTTGATCCGGGTTTTTATCTCATCATCAAGAAGCTTTTTTAAAACCTCCAGAGCAACATTCTTGTATTCCATATTTTTAACTTCCAGAAGAAACTCCTCTGAAAGTATGGATATATCAGGCTTCTTTAACCCGGCGGCATCAAAAACATCGATCACCTTATCACTTACGAGTGCCTGATCAATAACCTGCCTGATCGCAGTTTCGACCTCTTCATCTGTTTTACCTGTACCCGCTTGTTCAAATTTAACAAGCCGTGCCTTAACTGCCTGGAAAAATGCCACCTCATCCTTTACATCCATTGCCTGTTCATGTGGAACGGCTATTGAAAAGACCTGTGATAATACAGTCACCTCGTTGATGTATCGTTTCCTTCCATTTTCTAATCCTAAAATATGCTCTTCAGCAGCCAGAATTATGGTAAGTTTTTCACCGATAATAGCAGTAAAATAGTTTTCATATGCAAAGCCATGGAACATTTGTGAAACCACTTCAAGCTTTTCAAGCATCAGTTGAACGGCCTTTTCCTGAGCAATTGCAGGATCACCCTTACCTCCGCTGGTCGAGTAGAAGGCCAGAGCTTTTTTAAGGTCTGCTGCAATACCAAGATAATCAACAACAAGACCGCCCGGTTTATCTTTGTATACCCTGTTTACCCGCGCAATGGCCTGCATCAGGGTATGGCCCTGCATGGGTTTATCAATGTATAAAGTATGCATGCTGGGTACATCAAAACCAGTCAGCCACATATCCCTTACAATAACAAGCCGGAGATTATCATCGGGGTCTTTCATTCTGTCTGCGAGTATCCTGCGCTGATCTTTAGTCGTGTGATGTTTTGCCAGATCAGGGCCATCCGAAGAGGTGGATGTCATTACCACCTTAAGCATGCCATGCCTTAGATCATGACTGTGCCATTCAGGTCTGATTTTTATTATCTCCTTGTACAACTCGGCTGCAATGCGTCGGGACATTGTAACGATCATTGCCTTTCCTTCAGGGAAAAGTGCCTGCCGCTTTTCAAAATGATCAACCAGATCCTTTGCCACCTGTTTTATCCGGTTTTCACTCCCTACAAGCGCTTCAAGTTGGGTCCACTTTGCCTTTGCTTTTTGTGTTTCGGTAAGCTCATCCTGTGCTAACTCTTTGTCCAGTTCAGCAACAAGCTTTTTACCCTCTTCGCTCAGACTGACTTTAGCAAGCCTACTTTCATAATAGATGCGGACAGTAGCCCTGTCTTCAACTGCCTGGGCTATATCATAAATATCAACGTAATTACCGAATACTGCCGGAGTGTTCTTATCATCATTTTCAATAGGTGTGCCCGTAAATCCAAGATAAGTTGCATAGGGAAGGGCATCTCTTAAATACTTGGCAAACCCATAGACTGTTTTTTTACCGATTACATTACCATCTTCATCTTTCGCATCTATTATTTTGGCCTTAAAGCCATACTGGGTGCGGTGCGCCTCATCCGCTATAACAATAATATTTTTGCGTGTTGACAGTGTCTCATAAACATTTCCATCTTCAGGCTGAAACTTTTGAATGGTTGTAAAAATAATCCCACCCGAAGCCACCTTAAGAAGCTCTTTCAGTTGATCTCTGTTTTCAGCCTGCACAGGTTCCTGTCGCAATAATTGTCTTGATGCGGCAAAGGTATCAAAAAGCTGGTCATCAAGGTCATTTCTGTCTGTAATAACTACAATAGTCGGGTTATCCATCATAAGTACGATCTTACCCGTATAAAAAACCATGGATAAAGACTTTCCGCTCCCCTGGGTATGCCATACAACACCTCCTTTTCTGTCCCCCACTGGTTGAGAATTAACCCCGGTCAGCCCATAACTTTCTGGAGATTCCGCAATCTCAAAAGTATTATTAATATCTATTGACTTAAAACCGGATGCACGAAAGGTCGATTCCACTGCCCGGTTTACTGCATAATACTGGTGATATGCCGCGAGCTTTTTTTCTGTATTGATTGTTATAATGCCTGTATTCTTATCTTCCTTTTTGGTTTTCTCGAACACAATAAAATGGCGGATCAGATCCAGGAAGGTTTCTTTATTAAGCATACCCTTTATGAGTGTTTCCAGTTGACCGATAAGAGGTGATGCCTCCACTTTACCGTCTGAAGATTTCCAGACCATGAACCTGGAGAACCCGGCGGATATTGACCCTGCCCTGGCTTCGAGCCCATCGGATGCTATCATAATTGTGTTGAAGGTAAACAGGTTTGGGATAGCGTATTTATAAGTCTGCAACTGGTTATAGGCTGTCCTGACTGTTGTTTTTTCATCCGCAGCGTTTTTCAGTTCTATAATAACAAGAGGAAGGCCATTAATAAAAAGCACCACATCAGGCCTTTTGTTAATATTGTTTTCAATAACCGTGAACTGATTAACAACTAAAAAATCATTGTTTTCAGGATTATCAAAATCAACAAGCCATACAAAATCACCTCTTTCATGCCCATTTTTCTGAAAGACCACTTTAACACCTTCAGTAAGCAACCGGTGGAATACCTCATTATTTGCAATCAACTCAGGAGAAGAGATTCGTTGAATCTGTTTTATTGCATCTTCAAGACAATCATTCGAGACATCCGGATTAATTCTTCCAAGAGCCTTCCTGAGCCGTTCGATAAGTATTACCTTTTCAAAGGATTCACGCTCCGGGCTCTCACTATCCGGGTCTATTGAAGGGCCATATATATAAGTGTATCCTGATTTTTCCAGCAGCTCGATAGTAAATTTTTCAATTGCAGATTCAGTTATCTTTTCCATCATTCCTCTTCCTTAAAGGCCGAAAGCTCTGTTTGATATGCTTTGTAGTCAACATTAAAGAGTACCTCGCTGGCAGTAAATGAATAATTCCCCATTTCGAACTCCCCATAAAGATCATCCCAGAAATCATTGAATAATTCGTTGGCTGCATATAGCGGTTCTTCTTCTATTGGCGGTTGTAGCGTGATTGGATTTTCATTCTCAAAAGCTCGAATAAGAAAACTGGCAACAATTATTGTTGTATCAACCAGGAACTCTCTGGTCAGGACATCAACGCTGTCATTCCTAGCTTTTAATTCATCAAGATCTTTCCCATGAGAGGTTATACCGATCTCATTTCGAAGGTTGCCTATCTGTTGTCCGATGTTTGCCAACGACGTAGAAATTTGTGTTACCAGGTTTTCGCTTGGATATCCAATAGCATTAAATGCCTTTTTCATTACTGTATTGGTACTCGGATTTGCGCCTAGCTCAATACCCTTCGTTTTGCATATTTGTCTTCCAATCGTTTCAAGGAGGGCTTTAGCGTTTTCAACAACATGACTGAAATCAGTCACAAGGTGAGCCTCAATCCGGTCTATATAAGTAGTTAGTTCAGCCCACCTGCCATATTGTTCGATTACCTTTCTCAGCCTTTCCATTTTCTACATTACCTCAGTTTTCATATTCAACTCTTACGTCACCATTCATCAATTTAGGCAATAGCGTGTCTCGGAGTTTTTCGAGGATTCGGATCTGAGTTTGATTAGAAAATATCTTGTCAAAATATGGTTCTACTTCTTTTTGAAAAGCAAACAATAAATCATCCCCTGGATATTGAACCAGAATCCTTGAAAAGTCACCGGTGTTCAAATTGAGTGTCGCTGTACCCCCACTTGCCATTGAATTAAGTAAATCATATGAAAATTTCATAACGAGAAATAGAAAATACCGATAATAATCCTTATATGGTATTATTGAGTTAATTTGCTGGTTAGTCTGGCTTTCTTTTGCATTTATGGCAACCAATCCAACAGTAGCAATGCAACTTACACATATCGATTTTGGGGGAAGAGTTTTATTATTTTGTGATAGTTTTCCTTCTTCAGTTAAGCTGTCAGTAGTATCAAAAATGAAAACATTTCCATGCATATCAGGAATCTTTATAAAAGGAATTTCTCCATTAAAATAATTACTAATTTCCTTCGAGGGCGTTTTCCCACATATGATGTCTCCGAAAAAAGATAATGTCTTTTCCTCCCAATCATCCTGTGCTTCCTCCACAAACCACTGCTGGAAAAGAGTTTCAGCTATTTCTTCAAGGGTTTTATTCTGGCGGTGAAGCAGGTCTATTTTTTCGTCAAGACTGGAAAGAACCGAGGCAATGGCCTTTTGTTCGGGAAGGCTAGGCATCAAGAACTTGTGGTTTGTTACTACTTCATTCTGCACTCGTTGCCTTCCAGAACTTCCTGTCATCGACAATATTGCGACATCCCTGAACTCAGAAGAAATCGAGAAGTAAAACAAAAACTGTTTATCACTAATTCCTGGCTTTTCTCTTATGACAATGTATTCAGTCGAGCCAAAACCAACTTCCCCATCAGCGAGAATGTCTACAAATGCGGTCTTGCCATTTTCGAGACACGGAGTGATACGCGCCACCAAAATATCACCGTTTCGAAATTTCATCCCTCCGTTGTAGGTCTCAATGGAATATGAAGACACCTTCTTTGTAAATGACTGAATATCGGTCATCGCAATCTTCTTTGTCACTGTGCCTTTTAGCAATGACTCAGCTGGATTAATTTCCGCTACACTTTCAAGAGTCTTTTCACTCCATTCACTCCTCATTGTGAGCCCCCTCCAGTTCTGCCTCAATCTCCTCAATACTTGGTAGAGATGACTTCAACTCTTCCGGTAGATTACGGGTAATGATATATTCACTGACCCCAATGGGTTTATGGATGTCTTTTAATGCGTATTCCACGACAGTGTCATTTTTTGATTTGCAGATCAGAATACCAATGGTCG
>CAZGDJ010000228.1:0-5440 GCA_964524635.1 uncultured Rikenella sp.
GTATTGTGAAGGTACCTTAATGAGAAATGATATATCTTATGCCAATATCTACCGTAAAGTGATTTAAAGGCCCCTTTGTCGTCATTGCGGATCCGGGCGACTAGGATCTTATCATTATTTTGATCTCCTTTGTCTGTCACTTATAGTCTGAGAAAAGAATTAATCCCTATTGTCAATCAAAGTAAAAGTAAGATTATTCTGTCAAATATATCCTGGCAAATATCATAATCTCCCGGAGCAATTATCATTGTGTTGGTAAAAGCTGTATTTTCAGGCAATCTTTATGAAAGCATCAGTTTTTTACAGTTTTTTGTATTACCTTGAATTTATATGAAGACTTTCCACAATCTGATACTTATAATCTCATTATTCCACAGCAAATGAAAAATGTATATTTATTCCTCTTGCTCATCCTGGCTTCGTGCTCAGGAGAAATGGTTAAACAGGAAGTGACTTACTGCAATCCGCTTAATCTCAACTACCGGTTTCAGTTCACTGACAGCGTATCATACCGTGAGGCAGCCGATCCGGCAATGATAAGGTATAAAGACAAGTTCATTCTGTTCGTTTCGCACAGCGGAGGGTACTGGTACTCAGATGATATGCATGAATGGACTTACTTTCCGGTCAGTTCACTGCCAATCGAAGATTATGCACCTGATGCAATAGCAATAAATGATACGGTTTATTTTGCTGCATCAGCAGCTGTGAGGAAACCAATCTATTATACCACTGACCCGTTCAGTGATAACTGGAAACCCCTGAGTGACACTCTTCCTTTTGCAATATGGGATCCGCATTTCTTCCGCGATGATGACAGCAGTGTATACCTTTACTGGGGATGTTCCAACCAACTGCCTATTTACGGAGTAAGACTCAACTCAAAAATGCAGGCAATAACAGAACCGGAGATTCTTATTGAACACAACCAGGACAAATACGGGTGGGAGGTGCCGGGTGAACATAATGATTTGAAAAGTAACGGCTGGAATGAAGGTGCGTGGATGACAAAACATAACAACCGCTATTACCTCCAGTATGCTGCACCCGGAACTGAATACAGAACCTATGCCGATGGTGTTTATGCTTCCGATTCACCTCTCGGACCTTTTATATATGAATCATACAGTCCTTTTTCATATAAACCCGGAGGTTTTGCAGGTGGCGCCGGGCATAGTTCGACATTCCAGGACAACTACGGCAATTACTGGCATATCTCAACTATGTCAATTTCCATCCGGCATATGTTCGAGAGACGCCTCGGGTTATTTCCGGCAGCATTTGACAAAGACGGCGTGCTGAGAACCTTTACTGCTTTCGGAGACTATCCGACCATAATACCTGATCACAAATCAGACTTTGAAAAGGAGAGTCTTTTTGCGGGATGGATGCTGCTGTCTTACAAAAAGAAGGCCGAAGCGTCATCTTCGATGGATGGTTTTCCTGTATGCAATGCTTTTGATGAAGATATAAGAACGTGGTGGTCAGCAAGCACCGGTGACGCAGGGGAGTGGCTCAGTGTTGAACTGGATGACAGCTCAACAGTAAATGCTGTTCAGGTTAATTTTGCAGACAACGAATCAACTCTCAAACCCGGCAGCAGTGACATCTTCTATCGCTATCGCATTCTTGCATCAGACGATGGTGAATCATGGTATGTTATAGCAGATAAAAGCAAAAATACTGCAGATGCATGTCATGACTATATTGAACTGGAGAAACCCGTACAGGCTAAATTCATTAAGATTGAAAATACCGGGGTTCCTGATGGTAAGTTTTCTCTTTATGATCTGCGGATATTTGGAACCAGGAGGGGAGAATCTCCCGCCGAGGTCAGTGAATTCACCGTCGTGCGTAACGAAACTGACACAAGTAAAGCATTAGTAGAATGGGCAGAAGATGACCAGGCTACCGGGTATGTGGTAAACTATGGTACTGACGCAAATAAGTTATATACTTCAGTAATGGTTTATGATACCATCTCACTGATGCTCACCGGACTGAATAAAGATGTGACATACTATTTCAGCGTTGATGTATTCAACGAATCAGGAATAACCAGGGGCATTACAGTGGTACAAACAAAAGATTAAATCCAGCCGTTAACCCTCCTGAGTATCCCAGTCAGATGGCTCGTTCCAGCCAAGTCTCATTTGGATTTCAACTGATTTCTTCTCAGGCAGGTGCAGGTTGCAGTCAGCTTTACCTTCCCGGAATTCCTTTAAAACTCCTGAAGGAGTGCTGATCTCCTCAATTCCATGTCTGGCAATCAGCGTGATATCCTGGTCTTTAAATGAAGTAATGATGATATCCACTGTTCTGGTTTGCATATTCCATGTCAGTTGATCTATCCGGGCGAAGGTACGTGCCAGCATCCCTTTTATGGATCCTTTGTCAAGTGATGGAGGGAGTGCGGGCAAAACCTCAATGACACCAGGGCGCGAGTAGACAAGCATCTCCATAATAAGTGCAGGAATAGCTCCCTGTGCATCCGGGATCGGAATGCCGTAAGGCTCACGTGAAGACCTGAATGAAGTGCTGATGTAGCCCTGTTCAATCAACTGTCTTAGTTGAGTATCAACGATGATATTGTCTTTGAGCCGGGCACCGACCAAAGCCCTGTGGCAGCGACCGTAAGCGGCCAATGTTTCGCCTGCAACTGCATTTGGCATAGTATCAAATGTGCGCCTCCTGTTGGCTATCTTTGCGGCCCGGGCCAGAACAGGAGTACGATCAGGGTCAATTTCATTACCTGGCCAGACGCCGTACAGATGAGAAACATGACGGTGACTGTAGCGCTCTTCCAGGGCAGGCCAGGCCCATTCCTTCAGTGTCCCGTCCGGCTCGAGCAGATAGGGAGGCAACTTTGCAAGCATTGTACCCCATTTTGAAACACTTTCCATATCGGTTCCCAGAAGCTCGCAAGCCTGGATCAGGACAGTCAGTACTTCCCGGCATACTGCGATGTCCATACTTGAATTAATAAGGATTGGTCCGGCCGGATCCTTACTACGGGATGTGTTCTCGGGTGAGATTGAAGGGACAAAGACAAAATTACCATCTTTATCGGTCACAGTCAGGAAATCCTCATAGAACTGCGCCAGTTCTTTATAAACCGGGATTACACGGTCGCGCAGAAAATTCAGATCTCCGGTAACTAAATAATGGTCCCAGAACCGGCGTGCACAGCATCCCCCGGAAGAGATCCAGTATGGCCAGACTCCTGTCTGGGTGTTGGGGGTATAATAAAAACTAACGCCGAACCCTTTGTCCGGGAAGAGAGGATATGAGGTACCTCTGAAACCGAAGATATTTCTGGCATTTTTTTGGCAATCAGGTGTGATTTCTTCCATCCACCTGAAGTAAGCCTCCATTCCTTCTCTCAGGTCGCCCTGTACGGCTCCTTCCGTTTGAAGATCAATGGTGGTGTTTATCCCTGGTGCAATGGACGGATATCTTCCGCTGTTCTGGATGAACCAGTAACGGCCCATCCCGAAGATTTTTTCAAGGAAAGCGGACGAATAATCCGATCCTGACAACTGGTCAGACAGGAGCTCCTCGGAGGACATGCCATATTGCTTAATTCCACCGAAATCCACGAAAACGCGGTTGAACATTTCAGACTGGACCTTCTGATGTCGCTCAAGCAATGCAGGATAATCAGGTGTGATTGCTTCAATACCCTTCAGCAGATTCTCGATTTTGTCGTCATTGAATTCCGGAAAGAATTCAATGCGTGTAAGCAGCGTTACTGAGGATGCATTCTCAATTATCAGAGTGTTTCCATCTATCCTGGAAGAGCCACCATTGCGTACCACGCGGGTAATTCCGGCATAACCGCTTTTGTCGACAGTGGGATCCAGGCGACACTTATAAATCAATCTTTGCTCGTTGACGTCCTGACGAACCTCGCAGACCTCAACACCTTTTGGTGCGAGTTTTTTTTGATCTGATGCCAGTTGGACTAATGCTGCCATGTCCGGATCAGTTGAGCCAATTGCCCTCACAGCTCCCCAGTCCATCCCTGAGCGCATGCTCCACGCGGCAGATCTCTGCAAAGAGATTTTTACTGTCATCGTCTTGCCTTCCGGGGGTGAGAGTAATTGGACAATAGCATTGTCAGGCCGTGAAGTAAAGGCTCTGCGAATCCATTCACCTTTTTCGTCGGTCCAGATGACATTAATTTCACTGTTCTCGAAATTGACGGTACGAATGTAGTTTTTTGCTCTGCCGTTTTGTTGAAGAGTTAGGTTCATCAAGAACGCCGGGACAGTGAGGTGCGGCTCAGTATCCTGCTTTATCGGGCTTTCATTCATATGCTGAAGAGCAAGAGAGATGGCTTCTTTAGTATTACCATCCAGCATCATTTGCCGGACCTGTGGAAATATGTCAGCGACGTCGGGTGCTTCCACCGGTCTCTTCCATGGCATAAGAAGACCTTCGTGGTGGAAAAGGATTTGTTCTGAACAGGGATCGCCCAGCAATTCGATATCCATTGTACCATTTCCGGAAATGAGCGCCTCATTAACCAGTCTCCCGGGAGCAATACTACAAAAGCCACGTTGCGGAACAATCTGCCTTCTTATACGTTCCTCAAGCGGCATAGGTTCGATGGATAACTCTCTTCTTATTGCGGGTCCTGGCAGGAAGGGCTCCTCTTGCACACGGTTAAGATATTCTGCAGGACGATTATCCGTCAACGGGACATCTGTTTCCGGAGATTTATTATCATTAGCCAGGAGCACCGGTGATAACTCAAGAGAACCCGCCATCACAACAGCTGTTGCACTTGTCTTAACAAATTTTCTGCGTTCCATAATTTAAATAGTAACGAATTTTGCAGGTTGATTACGCCCAGTTAACCCAGTCCAGAGTATTTCGCGTGCCTAATTTCAAATGAAGCTTCACTGATCTTCCTTTTGGTAAGTGCAGATCGCAGGCAGCGTCATCTGCCTGAAGCCTTGCTGCCAGAACTCCTGATGAGGCCGAGATTTCCTCAATGCCATATCTTGCGATTAAGGTTACTTTCTGTTCTTTCATTGAGGTAACCGTTAATTCCACGGTACGGGTTTCCATGTCCCAGGCCAGCTTGTCGAGTCTTGCAAATGTGCGCAGAAGCATTCCGTTGATGGCTCCCCTGACCAGAGTGGGAGGAAGAGCCGGTAATATCTCAATGACTCCGGGGCGTGAGTAGGCAAGCATTTCCATAATGACTGCCGGGATTCCTCCCTGCGCATCAGGTATTCGCATATTGGCGTATGGGTCGTGAGGGCACAGGAGTGTATTACCCACGTATCCTTGTTCAAGCAGTTGCCTCAGTTCGCTGTCTACCATATAATTATCTTTAAGTCTGGCACCGATCAAAGCTCGTTGGCACAGACTATGAGCAGCCAGCCGCTCAGATACCCGTTTCCGGTTTGCCAGTACTGCCGATTTGGCC
>CAZGDJ010000229.1:0-5413 GCA_964524635.1 uncultured Rikenella sp.
ATCAAATTAGCTGAAGAATATGAAAGCAGTAATGATAATATATAATCATGCCCTGACAGAAAAGGTGGAATTTACTCTTGAACACTTTGGTATTAAAGGTTATACCGAGTGGGATAATGTTGAAGGAGCAGGGTCAGTAACAGGTGTGCCACACCTTGGAACCCACACATGGCCTGAAATAAATGGAGTGATACTTACATTTGTGGAAGATGAGAAGGTGGCACCTCTCCTGGATGCGGTGAAACGTATCGATGCCATAAATGAGACAGTTGGTATCAGGGCTTTTGTCTGGGCTGTGGAACAGACAGTATAACCTCATACTGAACCATGCCGTAAATGTATAACTGTATGGATCGCAGAATTCCTGAAGGGACATGCAAAAGCATGTCTCTTCATTTTTAATACCATATGTCTGTATGATAAAAGTTAGCTTTAGAGTTTGATTTTATATCTAAAATAGCGGACTAAATAAAATAAAAAGCCCATTATGAAAAAACAGAACTGGTACAAGCTTATTTATCAATTTGCCATTATTGGTATTCTGATTTTCATGGTGATCCGTCTCCTGGCAGACAAGGCTTATGCTCCTGATTTTGAGGCTTACTGTCCCTTTGGTGGCTTACAGGCTCTCGGAAGTTATCTGACAATGGATTCATTGTCTTGTGCAATGACAAGTACTCAGATAATGATGGGTGTGGTTCTTTTCATTGGTATTGTGCTGTTCTCCAGGCTTTTCTGCGGGTATATATGTCCGCTCGGTACAATAAGCGAATGGGTTGGCAAGTTAGGAGAGAGACTGAAAATAAGGTTTACCATTAAAGGTCTTGCTGACTATGCACTTCGTTTCCTGAAGTACGCTCTTCTTTTTATTACTTTTTATTTCACATTGAAATCCAGCGAACTATTCTGTAAGAAATTTGATCCTTTTTATGCAGCCGTTTCAGGTTTTGAGGCAGACGTTGTAATATTATGGGCCGTAATTGCTATCGGTATCCTTGTTATAGGATCTCTTTTCTTCAGACTTTTCTGGTGCCGTTACCTCTGCCCCCTGGGAGCCCTTTCTGTCATTTTCAAATTTACATGGTGGTTTGCAGGTGTGATGGCTGTTTATATAATAATGCTGCTGGCCGGTCTTAACATACCTTATATATATCCTTTGCTGATAATCACCGCTGGAGGTTACATCCTTGAAATATTCCTCATGTCTAAGGTCAGTCCGTCCCTTGTTCATATAACAAGGGACACTGAGACTTGCACATCATGCGGTCAGTGTGCAGAGAAATGTCCGCAGGGTATTCACGTTGATGAGATGAAGGAAGTAAGACATACTGATTGTACACTATGCGGCGATTGCCTCCATGCATGTCCTGAAAAAGATGCCCTGCAGATCAACAGAAAGAATATGAAGTGGCTGCCGGCTGTTGTTCTTGGCTTTCTTATTGTTCTGGGAGTAACTGCCGGAAAAATGTTTGAACTGCCGACAATAAATCAGAAATGGGGTACTCCTGAACAAATCAGGGATGCCGAAATGTTTGAGATATCAGGATTGAAGAATATTAAGTGCTACGGCAGTTCAACTGCTTTTGCCAATCAGATGCGAAAAGTGGAAGGCATATTTGGAGTTTCAACCTATGTCTCAAGTCATACTGTACATATCTTGTATGATCCGAAACTATATGATGAAGACCAGGTTCATAAACTGATCTTCGTTCCCGAAAAAAGGATTATCAAACCTGTCACTGAAGGATGTGATTCTATAATATGCTATACACTTACAGTTGACAAATTCTTTGATCCCTATGATGCTATCTATATGCAGAATCTTCTTGAACAGAAGACTGACGCGTGCGGTTATCAGAGTGAATATGCATGTCCGGTGATTCTTCGCATTTATTTTGAAGCCGGAACGGAGCCTGGCAAGGAAACTCTGATAAATGTTATTGAAACCCGAACTCTCAGCTTCATTACAAATGGGAATGAGTTTAATGTCAAGCTACCGTATAAGGTGGTAACTTTTGAAGAAAAGCCCGGTAAAATCTCCAAGACTGAGTATGCGGGAAATATGTTCACACCAACCTCTTCACGCTTTAATGAGTTCAAGGAATATAGGCGGGATGCTATTTCAAAATATGTGGTATTGATGGGAGAAAACTCAGCTTTCAGTAACAGGTACAATTATCTGATCAGTCATCTGTCAAATGACAAGGGGATAACAGGATTCGAGACACGTCTTGACTCAATGGGAAACGAGCAGGGAATCATTTTCTTTATTGATTCTTTGACACATCCCGACAATATCTATATGTCTCTGAACGCAGACTCTCTGATGTTCCATTATAATGACGGAAGCACTGGCACGATTGCCAATCCGTTCAGATTTACTGAACAAGGTCATGTGGAATAAGAATTGCCGGTGACATAAGTCGCCGGCAATTCTTTATCAGCAGAAATTTGTTCTATTCTTCTTCTTCTTCAGCTGAGTAAGCTTTAATCACGGAGTCCTGAACTTCGCCAGGTACCTGTGAATACTCTGCAAACTTCATTGAATACATTGCACGTCCGCCCGTCAGTGAGCTAAGAGCAGTGGAATACTTGTTCATCTCTGCAAGAGGCACCTTGGCTTTAATAACCTCAAAGCCCTTCTCGCTTGCCATACCAAGCACCATACCCCTGCGACCCTGAAGGTCACTGATAACATCGCCCATACGATCAGCCGGGACCATAATCTCAACGTCATATACCGGCTCAAGGATCTTCGGACCTGCATTCTTGAAAGCGGTACTGAATGCATTTCGTCCTGCAAGGCGGAATGATATCTCGTTTGAATCAACAGGGTGCATCTTGCCGTCGTATACATAGACCCTTATATCACGGGCATATGATCCGGTCAGAGGACCTACCTCCATCTTTTCCATTATACCTTTCAGGATGGCCGGCATAAAACGTGCATCAATCGAACCTCCCACTATGCAGTTTACATATTCAAGCTTTCCGCCCCACGGAAGGTCTATGACCTCCTTGTCACGGTTTGAAAGTTTAATTTCCTTACCGGCGATCTTCATCATTGTTTTGGCCTCAGAACCTTCTTCCCAAGGCTCTATGATCATATGTACCTCACCGAACTGACCAGCGCCGCCCGACTGTTTTTTATGTCTGTAATCAGCCTGGGAAGCTTTTGTTATTGTCTCACGATAGGGGATCTTCGGAGCAAGGAATTGGGTCTCGATCTTGAAAATATTGTCAAGATGCCATTTAAGAATGTTAAGGTGATATTCGCCCTGTCCATGTATAATGATCTGTTTCAGCTCCTTTGAATATTCGACTCTTATTGTCGGATCTTCCTGGTGCATCCGGTTTAATGCTTCACCCATCTTTTCCTCATCGCTCTCTGACAGAGGCTTGATGGCCGCGCGGTACTTTGGCTCAGGGAATTTCATAGCCTCAAAAGTCCAGTCATTGCCTGGAGCATTAAGGGTATGGTTAGTCTTTGTGTTTTTCAGTTTCACTAATCCGCCAATATCACCGGCATGAATCTCCGGGATCCTGGTTCTGTTCTTACCGGCGCAAACAAAGATCTGAGAAAGGCGTTCCTTAGTACCATTGCTTGTGTTAATGACATCAAGGTTTTCATTGATTTTACCTGACATGACCTTGAAATAATTAATTTCTCCGATATGTTCCTCAATGGTTGTTTTAAAGACAAATACTGAAGCCGGTCCTGTTGGGGAACATTTTACCTCAGCACCTTTTGAATTTTTAGGTGCAGGCATATCGGCTGGTGACGGGGCAGCGGAGATGATGAAATCCATAAGCCTGTCAACACCGACATTAATTTTGGAAGCAACACAGAACACCGGGAACATTCCCCTTTTGAGAAGACCTGTACGGATACCCCTGCTTATTTCCTCCTCGGTAAGCGTGTCATTTGCAAAGAAAAGTTCCATAAGGGTCTCATCGCTTTCGGCAACTTTTTCTATAAGGGCAGCATGTAGTGTGTCAGCTTTTGCCTTATGTTCAGCGGGTATATCAGCTATCTCGGCTTTACCACCGTCTTTGCCATAGCGCAGCATCTTCATGCTTATGACATCTATCACAGTGTTAAAACCTGTTCCTTCATTAACGGGGAATTGTGCCAGAACGACATTATTGCCAAAGCGTTCATGAAGCATCTCAACAGATTTTTCAAAGTTTGCTTTTTCATGATCAAGGCCGTTAACAGCTATGATCATCGGTTTATGGAATTTTTCAGCATGTCTGAAGTGAATTTCCGTACCCACTTCGACGCCATTCTGGACATTTATTATCAGCACAACACTGTCAGCGGCATAGAGTGATGATATCACACCGCCGGAGAAGTCATCAAGACCCGGGCTGTCAATGATATTAATTTTATTGTCTTTATACTCACTATAAAGAACAGTTGAAAAAACTGAGTTCCTGTTTTCCTGTTCAATAGGCTTGTAGTCTGAAACAGTACTTTTGGCTTCTACGCTGCCTCTTCTCTCAATTACGCCACCATTAAAAAGCATCGCTTCTCCCAGGGTTGTCTTGCCCGAGCTTGAATTCCCCAGCAGGGCGATGTTCCTGATGTGGTCTGTTGTGTATGTTTTCATCTGTTATATAATAATTATGTATATATGCATTCTGGGGAGGGCAAAAATAGTAATTTTTCAAAAGAGAACATAAAAGTTATCTCCGTTTAAAAAATTTTTATTTACTTTGCACCGGTTTTTTGAGAAACAGGAGTACCGGCATCTCTTTCAAAAGGTAAGTTTACAAAAGAGATCTGCAGGAGAGGTCGGGAAGAATATCCTGTGAATAACTTACAAACCAATAAGTTACATTTTCAGAAAACGCTGTCTTCAGGACAATGTTATGATTTTTTGTCATATCAGTAGCTGTGACAGAATAGTGAAAAGAAATAAGATGCAGGAAGTTGCAATTATAAATAAATGTAGTACTTTTGCAAACCAATTTTTAAGAAAAATTAAAGTTAATAATTGAATTATGCCAACAATTCAACAGTTAGTTAGAAAAGGCCGCAAGAAGCTGATTGACAAGAGCAAAGCACCTGCTCTTGACTCATGCCCGCAGCGCAGGGGTGTATGTGTACGCGTATATACCACAACGCCAAAAAAACCTAACTCAGCCATGAGAAAAGTTGCCAGGGTAAGGCTGACAAACCAGAAAGAGGTGAATGCTTACATACCGGGTGAAGGACACAACCTGCAGGAGCACTCGATAGTGCTTATCAGGGGTGGCAGGGTAAAAGACCTTCCGGGTGTCCGTTATCACCTTGTCCGTGGAGCACTTGACACATCAGGTGTGGATGGCCGCATGCAGAGAAGGTCAAAATACGGAGCAAAAAGACCAAAGAAGTAACAGTTAAAGGTTTAACGATATGAGAAAGGCA
>CAZGDJ010000230.1:0-5395 GCA_964524635.1 uncultured Rikenella sp.
AATATCTTTACCGCCCTCGGAGTCAATATAGGAACAGAAGAGGATAGCAAGGCGCTGAATATAAGCGGATTACGCTACGGAAAAGTAATAATCATGACTGATGCTGATGTTGACGGTTCGCATATCATGACACTTATAATGACTTTCTTCTTCAGATATATGCATGAGCTTATAGATAACGGTAACATCTATATCGCTACACCGCCATTATATCTTGTCAGGAAAGGAAAAGTTGAGAAATACTGCTGGACAGATGACGAGCTTAATGCAGCTGTTAAGGAGTTGGGGCAGGGGAAAGATGCCAGTGTTTCTATTCAGCGATATAAAGGTCTTGGTGAAATGAATGCTGAACAGCTATGGTCAACCACTATGAATCCGGAGACAAGAACCCTGAGACAGGTGACCATCGACAGCGCAGCCGAGGCTGATCATATTTTCTCAATGCTAATGGGTGATGAGGTTCCTCCAAGAAGAGAATTCATTGAGAAGCATGCAAAGTATGCTAATATTGATGCATAGGAAGGCAAAAGGCAAAAGACAATAGGCAATAGTGTGAGGGCTTTTCAGAGCTTTGAGCAGATAATTTGAAACGATAAAGACGAAGTTTGATAAACTTTTGACTTTTGGCTTTATACTTTCAACTTTAGACTTTTAACATTGATTCCCTCATCCTAACTATATGTCAGATACTTCTAAGCCTGTATTCAGGAAAAGCCTTGATCTTGTTGATTCAACAGCAATCGTCGTTGGTTCGATGATTGGATCCGGTATCTTTATTGTCAGCGCTGACATGTCAAGGACACTGGGCTCACCCGGTTGGCTTTTAATTGCCTGGGTGATTACCGGATTCCTGACTATAATGGGAGCACTCAGTTTTGGAGAACTGGCTTGTATGATGCCAAAAGCCGGCGGAACATACGTCTACCTGCGCGAAGCATACAATCCGCTTGTTGGTTTTCTCTATGGCTGGACTCTTTTCCTGGTGATACAAACCGGAACAATTGCTGCTGTAGCTATGGCTTTCGGAAAGTTTTTTGGTGTTATAATCCCATGGATTAACGAAAGCAATATCCTTTTAAGCCTGGGACCTGTAAAGATATCTTCTGTTCATCTGGTTGCGGTTGGATCTGTTGTCATCCTGACCTGGATAAATTCAAGAGGGATAAAAACCGGCAAGAATGTTCAGAATTCCTTCACATTGACAAAAGTGATGATACTTGTTCTGCTTTTGCTTGCCGGTTTCTTTCTGGCAGGGTCAGAGGGATTCAAAACAGGTTCTGAGTATTTCTGGCAGCCTGCTTCCCTTGATAAAGCCACAGGTGCAATTACACCTCTTTCCGGTTGGATGATCATTGCAGCTCTTGGCATGGCAATGGTCGGATCTCTTTTTACCTGCGATGCATGGACCAATGTCACGTTTGCTTCCGGTGAGATCATAAATCCCAGACGCACACTACCGAAAAGTCTTTTCTGGGGAACTCTTATTACGTGGCTGCTTTTCTTCCTGGCAAATATTGTTTACATAAAAGTGATGCCTCTGCGCGGCATGCCTGACGGTGCTGATGTAATGGAACGTGGAATGGCTTTTGCTGTCAATGACCGGCTGGGAACTGCCGCAATATCTACTACGATATTAGGTAGCTATGCCGCCCTGATTATGGCTATTTTTATCGTAATCTCTACATTCGGGTGCAATAATGGACTGATATTATCAGGTGCCAGAGTTTATTATGCCATGGCAGAGGACAGACTCTTTTTTAAGGGGGTCGGGAAACTGAACAACAGAGCTGTGCCTGGCGGTGGCTTATGGGTCCAGTGTTTATGGGCTTCACTATTGTGCCTGTCGGGGTCATATTCGCAATTACTTGATTATGTTGTGTTTGCAGTTTTGATATTCTATGTTCTGACAATTGCTGCAGTTTTTGTTTTACGCTTCAAACGCCCTGATGCGGAGAGACCATATAAGGCATTCGGATACCCGGTAATACCAGCGCTATATATCCTGGTTGCTACTGCAATTATGATCATTTTGCTTCTTTTTAAACCACAATTTACATGGCCCGGACTAATAATTGTCGTTTTAGGAATTCCAGTTTATTATATTTGGAGCCGGATTAACAGAAAAGCATAACATGGAGATCTTTCAGAACGTCTTTGAGTGGTACATGGCCAACCTGAACTACTTTACTATCTTTCTACTAATGGCCATTGAGAGTTCGTTTATCCCCTTTCCTTCAGAAATTGTAGTGCCTTTTGCGGCATGGAAGGCAGCTGAAGGTTCTTTGACCGTAACAGGTGTTATGCTTGCCTCAACGGCAGGAGCTATGACAGGGGCCCTATTTAATTATTATTTTGCTTTATGGCTCGGGCGGCCTATTATATATAAGCTTGCAGACACAAAACTTGCTCACTGGCTGCTGATTGACCGCAACAGTATTGAAAAGGCAGAGAATTATTTCGTGAAGCACGGGAAAGCGTCAACTTTTATCGGGCGACTTGTTCCTGCTGTAAGACAGTTAATTTCGCTGCCTGCAGGTCTTGCCCGCATGAATATTGGCACCTTTGCCCTTTTTACTTTCATAGGCTCTACCTTGTGGAATCTTATCCTGGCTGCGATTGGATATTATGCCTATGATATCAAGGATAAACTGCTTCCTTACCTTGACTGGATAATGTATACAGTAGGTGCTCTCTTCGTTTGTTTTCTTGCTTACCAGGGATGGAAAGCCTATAAAAGAAAAGGACAGAAACCTACTCAGTAAGTTCTCCGCAAAGCAATCTTAAGCCTATCTCTGAGACTTTTGCCTGGTAAAGAGCGGTAAGACGCCTGTCAATTGCTTCAAGATATTTGTTCTGGTATTCCCTGAATTCAAGTCCTGAAAGACTGCCAAGACGATAGCGTTCCATGGCTATTTCGAGTGAGTTACGGGCTACTTCAGCGTTTTCAGTCTCAAAATATGTGACGGTAATATTATTCATATAGGAGTTGAAGAGCAGATCAAGCTCGCCCAGAATCTCATTTTCAATATCGAGAAACATCAGTTTGCTGTTCTCAGCATCAAGCCTTGCGTTGGAGATCTTTCTCTGTGTCTCTAATCCCGAGAAAATATTCCAGGTCATATTGAAACCCATTGTAGGCCCCACAGACTGTGAATATTCGTCATCCAACGGATAGTTGTATCTATTATAATTATACCCGGCGTTGAAGTTTATTGTAGGATAACGAAGCGCTCTGACGGCTTTAAGATCATATTCCGAGAGCTTCTCTCCCTGCCTTGCAAGAATAAGCTGATTATTGAACCTGATAGTGCGGTTTCTCATGGAATCAATATTCATCTCAGGAGCCAAAACGATAGTATCACGGATGTTAAAATTGATCTCATGGCCGGTATTAAGAAGATTGGACATCCTGATGTATGAGCTTTTAACCGTTTCAGACTGTGACAGAACATAAGAACTGTCTGCATTGAGGTCAATTTTTGCCTGCTGAAGATCAAGGCCTGAGATTACTCCAAGCAGGTATTTTTCCTCAGCATTCTGATATCTTGATTTTGAGAGAGCCAGCGAAATAAGTGACGATTCAAGCCGTTTCTGCTGAACAATAATATTATAATACTCAGAACAGACTCTCATCACCAGGTTCTCCACTTCGATTTTGACCTTTTGAGTGCTCATTGACAATAACTCCTGCGAACGACTATAGCCTGCAAACATGCCAAAGCCGTCAAACAGCTTCCAGTTAAGTGAAATACCTGCTGAATATTGATTGGTTCTGTCTTTCCCACCGTCCGGGTTATTGGATGAAGCAACCGAAAGATCTGTCAAGGACTGTCTGCCTGAACCTGACAGGGTCGGAAGAAATGGACCCGGTGTGACATTGTTCTCTGCCATATTCTGTTCATTGCGGACTATCTTCAGAGAATAGTTTTTCTCCAAAGCAATTTTAATGGCCTCATCAAGAGTCATTACATCCTGTCCTGAAGCAAGTAACGGGAGAAGTATTATTAATGTGGCTATACTAAATTTTCTGTTTTTCATCACCGGGTGTTTCATTTTTTTTCTTTGCTGCCAGGTAACTATATATTGCGGGAACAACGAATAATGTCAGGAAGGTGGCGAAGATGAGTCCTCCCACGACGGTTACGCCCATTGAAATACGGCTCTCAGCACCAGCTCCTGAGGCAATTGCTAGGGGAAGAGTTCCAAGAATTGTTGTCATACTGGTCATCAGAATAGGGCGGAAGCGGGCGACAGCAGCCTCCCTGACTGCTTCCATTACTCCCAAACCCGCTTTCTGTCTCTGATTGGCAAACTCTACTATAAGGATACCATTCTTGGCAACCATGCCAATAAGCATTATAAGGCCTATCTGGCTGAAAATATTCAATGTTTGCCCTGTGACAGCCATGGTAAACAGGGCGCCAATAAGAGCCAGTGGAACGGTAACAAGAATGATTATCGGATCACGGAAGCTTTCGAACTGAGCTGCAAGCACAAGATATATCAGAATCAGTGCCAGAACAAAGGCAAACAGCAGACTGGATGTGCTTTCTACAAAGTCTTGCGAATCACCTGATAATGTTGTGCTGAATCCTTCTCCCAACACTTCGGATGCTATCCTGTCCATCTCTTCAATACCTTCTCCCAGGGTATATTTGCCTGCAAGGCCTGCAGAAACGGTGGCAGACACAAAACGATTATACCTGTATAACTGTGGAGGGAGACTGCTCTCGCGTATCTCAACAAGGTTGTCAAGCTGAATCAGCTCATTCCTGTCATTGCGAACATAAACACTTGTCAGATCTGACGGATCATTGCGTTTTGACTTGTCGAACTGGCTCATGATCTGGTATTGCTTACCGTTCAGGATGTAATACCCTATCCGCTGTTCACTCATGGTCAGCTGGAGGGTCTGTGCAATGCTCTGGACACTTACACCCATCATTGATGCCTTATCCCTGTTGATCAACACAGTAAGTTCCGGCTTGGTAAATTTTAAATTCACATCACTGGCTGAGAAGTAAGGACTTTCAGCAACCTCAGCCATAAAGTCGGGAATGATCCTTTTCAGGTCATTCAGGTTTTTTGCCTGTATAACATATTGTACTGGCAGTCCTCCACGACGGGATCCGAATGTCTGCTGTTGAGATACTATTGTCTGGGCGCCTGTGAACTGTCTCAGTTTTGGAGAGAGCGCCGCGGCAATTTCCTGTTGCCGCTCCTGCCATTTCACCTGCTGGCTGCGCAGCGCCCCCATCGTCCGCTCGGTCGTCGTCGCCATCACCATCAGCGCCGCCGCTCCTCCCACCACCACCAACGTCCCGCTCGCCAATATCCCCGCCACCGTCCGCTGCTTCCGCGCCCGCATCGGCGGTCCCTCCGGCTCCGGCACCTG
>CAZGDJ010000231.1:0-5383 GCA_964524635.1 uncultured Rikenella sp.
GTAACGTTTTAACCGGATCAGTCAAAGCCGCCTTAACCACATGATAACTCACCGTCACAAAGGCAATCCCGAAAACAATCGCCAGGGCGATAAAATTAATATTAAATAGATTAAATTCAGGTGAATATGGCCAGATTCCTTGCATAGGTTTCATCACCATGTCAATAAACATTGAACCGATAATTCCTGACAGGAGAATTAGCTTTAAAAACCCAGATGATACATACATAACCGTTTCTATTACATTGGCGCCGTATACTTTCCTTATCCCTATCTCTTTGGTTCGTCTTTCAGTTACATAGGATGACAATCCAAATAGGCCCATGCAGGAAATAAAGATACAGAGGATGGCGAATATTTTGAATACGTTGTGCAGTCTTTTTGGAAAGTCATACTGTTCAGAAATAGAATCCTCTAGAAACTGATATTCAAATGGATAGGCTGGAATCAGTTTTTTCCAATTCTTTTCAATAAATTCCAGGGTTTTCAGTTTATCCTGAGATTTCAATTTTATATATGTAACAGGCGCACCTTCGGGGAGATAACCCTCCTGTATATATACAACCAAAGGTCTTAATGCTGCTATAAGACTCATGTAATGAAAATCTTTTATTTCACCTATCACCTTTCCGTCTTTATCCCCGAATTTAATACGCTTGTTTATGGGAGAATCCTTCCACCCCATATCCTTTACAAATGTTTCAGTTACCAGAAAAGCAGAATTCACATCCGATGTAATTTCCCGGTTAAAGTTCCTTCCATTGATCAGCTTAATATCCAGCATATTTATAAATTCAAAGTCTACACCCAGATGTGCTGTATGAAAATCCACCATTTTTTTTTCAGAGTTTTCCACTTTAAGCGATGTGGTCCATGCACTGCTACCGACTTTTGCAAAAGATCCTGATACAGAAAATATGTCACTGCTTTTAATCAATTCTTCTCTTAACAAAGGAATTGCCTTTCTGACCTCCGGAGCATTATTCTCAATAAGCAGAACATCCTTCACATTGAATCCCAGATCTGCATGGAGCCAGAAATCCACATACTTTTCAAAAACAAATGTAAAATTTATTACTATTATTGCGAGTGTAAACTGCAAAATAACAAGCAGTTGCCTCAACCTTCCTTTTCTTTTACCTGAATTCCTGCCGCCTCTTAAAACATGGACAGGAAGAAAGGAAGAGAGGAAAACAGCCGGATAGACGCCTGATAATATTCCAACGCATGGAGTTAATATCAGTAGCCTCACTGTCAGGGAAGGTTCCATAAATACACTGAATGATATATCTCTATCTGTAATACTGTTAAGGCCCGGAAGGCCCAGTTCAATCAATACGAATGCGATTAGAAGGGCACATATTGTTATTATTATAGATTCACATAAAAACTGCCTGATCAGTAAAAGCCTGTTTGCGCCCATGACTTTCCTGACGCCAACTTCTTTGGCCCTTGCTTCTGATTGTGCTGTAGCAATATTCGTATAGTTGATGCAGGCTACTACAAGAATAAATATTGCTAAAAGTACAAATAACGAAATAGTCTGGATATATATTTGAGGAGCATCTTGCGATGGTCTGTAGTTCAAATAAACATTCGCAAGAGGTTCAAAGATAAGATGTAAATCGTTCCCCCGTTTTTCCACCTCTTCCGCAATATATTTTTTGTGGAACCTGTCAAAGTCATTTTCAATAGTACTGATATCCGTGTTTTTATTAAGAAGAATAAGTGTAGAATGAGAGCCGCTGGCGTCGAAAAAAGTTACCGGCGACCTGGAATTAAAATTTTCCATTCCATAAAACATGGCATAGTCTCTAATGGGCATGAGAGCCTGATAATGCTTTATTGTATTTTTTGAAAGGTCTTCAAATACTCCGGTAACTTTATAATCAGTGCCGTTATTTCTTGAGAGGATTTTACCGACCGGATTTTCATTGCCAAAGTATTTTTGCGCAATGGTTTTACTGAGAACTATTGAATTGGGAGTATCAAGAGCTCCTTCCGGAGAACCATAGATGAAATCATGGTCCAGTATATTGAATATGCTAGGGTCAGCAAAACAGATGCCGTTTTCTCCTATCACCTGTTTTTTTTCATCATAAAAATACACTCTTGAAGATGGAATGATCCTAACATAATCTTCTATAATAGGATACTCATCCTTAAGAGTCGGGCCTACAGCTCTTGAAACTCCATAACTGAACAGTTCTTTTCCTACAAATGAGTAGTTTACCTCCACTAAATATATTCTTTTGTGCTTTGAATGATGTTTGTCATATGACTGCATTTCACGCACAGTAAGAAGCAGAAGAACAGCACAGGCTATGCCCATGGCAAGCCCAAGGATATTTATAAATGAATGAAGCTTGTTTCTTTGTATGTTTCTAAAGGCTATTTTAATGTAGTTTGCTAGCATATGTTTACCTATTAATTAATACATAAATCCAAATTAAAAACATGAAAAACCTTTTTTTAAAGATGAACGTCCAACATCGAACGCTCAACTTCCAACGTCCAATTTAAAAAACAAAAAAAACTGGATTCCAGATCAAGTCTGGAATGACAGACAAAAACTGAAAAATGTAATCGTCATTTTGAATCTTGCTCCTGCTCTTGCTCTTTCTCTTAATCTCGTCTTAATAGCTTTTCCTAACAGCCTTCAGTCTGCTAAAATGCTTCCGCCTGCTTTTACTCATACCGCAGCGCCTCCACCGGATTTGCTTGGACTGTTTTATATGCCTGCAATGCAACCGTCCCAAACGCCACTGCCATGGCTATTGCCGCAGACAGCACAAACACCATGGGATTAATTCCTGCATGGTAGGCAAAACTGGTCAGCCATTCATCAATGGCAAACCAGGCGATTAATGATGCGACAACAGAAGCCGCGAGGACAATAAGCAGAATCCCGCGGGACAGCATAATGATAATCTGCAAGGTCGATGCACCCATCACCTTTCGAACACCTATTTCTTTAGTTCGCTGCTCTGTGGTAAAGGCAGCCAAACCGAATATGCCAAGGCTGGAAATCAAGATACAAATCCCTGAGAAAATGCCTGTCAATTTCATGAGACGTTGCTCTGGCCCATAAAGTCCATCAAGCGCATCATCAAGAAATCTATATTCAAAGGGATGTTTGGGATCAGACTCTTCCATAATTTCTTGAATGTACTTCAGTGTCCCGGATTTCTCTTGTTCCGAAATATTCAAAACAAGTGTAGTTACAAACCCAGACCGAAGAGCAGGATGCAAGCTTGTAAAGTCTTCCTGAACAATCCTTATAAAAAGTGGCTCGATCTGTCTGTGCATTGATTGATAATGGAAATCTTTTACTACACCAATAACTCTCATAAACTCTGTTTCACTATATTGAATACGTTTACCAAGTGGTTCCTTCCACCCCATTTTATTAACAAGTGTTTCGTTAACAATTGCAGAACCTTCAACATCGATTGCTAATTCACTGGATAAATCTCTTCCTGCAACAAGCTCCAATCCCATTGTCTTGGTGAAGTCCTCCATTACGTTCATATAATAGATTTGCTGTGGTTTTTCTACAACACCGTCATTGTTTTCCAGCCCGAAATTTCCCCATAAACCACCACCAGTCGGCGGGACCCTGGTCATTGATATGTTCAAAATGTGGCTGTCTTTTAACAGCGCGTTCTTAATGATTGGGTACTTTTCAATTACTTCTGCGTCCCGTAAAACTATGAGCACCAGATTTTCCTTGTTAAATCCTAAGGGCTTATCTGCCACATATCGTATCTGAAGAACCATAAGTATTGTAGAAGCAATAACAGCAATTGAAATGATAAACTGAACAAGCACTAAAGTTTGTCTCACTCGAAATCCCTTTTTACCTGATCTGGTTTTTCCGGTTATGGCAGCCATAATCGGGGCTGAAGAGAGGCAAATTGCAGGGTAAATCCCTGATATCAGTCCAACAATAAGAGTGATGCCTACTATCCACAACATCAGGAAAGGCTCATTATTAATGTTCATTAACTCTTGTCTGCCCAGTAAATCGTTGATTGGAGTGAAGGTGGTCGCTGTTTCTACAAGGACGAGTCCAATCACCAGGGCAATCAGAGCAAAGAAAATTGATTCTCCAAGAAACTGGGGAATTAGTTGCAGCCTGCATGCACCCAGCGTTTTTCGCATACCCACTTCCAACCCGCGTTCCATGGATCGGGCAGTTGCCAAGTTTATGTAATTTATACAGGCAATCAGAAGGATAAATATTGCCACTGCTGAAGTTGTGTAGAGATTGAGCCTTTTGTCTCTGGACAAGTCACCCGGCACATCCGAGTTCAGATGAATATCTGCCAGCGGTTGCAGCCATCCGCTGACACCTGTATCTTCTCCAGCGTACTTAGAGTAAACTGACCCCATCTTACCCCGAAAAGACTCTGCCTGATAACCTTCCGGCACCAACAGATACGTGTAGCATAAAGGAGTGAATAGCAGTTCTTGAAGGGGAGTATCATCATCATGTAATCTTTTGATGGAAAGGAGCACGTCATATCTCAGATGACAGTTTTCCGGTAAATCGGAAAAAACAAGAGTTATTTTATTCTGAGCTGTATTGGTAGAAATAATTTTCCCAATAGGATTGGTGTCGCCAAAATGTGTTTTTGCAAAACTTTCACTTACCGCCATGGAATAAGGGTCGGACAGGGCTGTCTTTGGATCTCCATAGATAATATTATGTGTAAAAATATCAAAGACAGTTTCATCCGCCAAATATGTTCCACCACTCCAATAAAAGCTTTTATCTCCATATTTGAACAGTACTCGACCTATGGGACGGAACCTGACATAGGATTCTATTTCAGGATAATCTTTAGATAGTAAAGGTCCTAACACCCGGGAAGAAGATCCGAAAGAGCTTATTGTGCCATTCAAATTACTTTCCATTGCAATTCTAAATATTCGTTCGTGTTTCAGGTTATGTTGATCATAAGTAAGTTCACTGCGGATGTAGAGTCCAAGAATAATACAGCAGGCAATAGCTATTGATAATCCTGCTATATTAATAATGGCATATACCTTTTCACGATACAGGATGCGTATTGTGGTTTTAATAAAATTAATCAGCATGATAACTCCTTATTAAAAGACGAACGTGAATAAGGCGCGAGGCTCCGGGCTCAACGCTCAGGGAAAATCAAAATACCCTGGATTCCCGCTTTCGCGGGAATGACTATTATGTTTTTATTTTTTAGTCTGTCATTCCAGACTCGATCTGGAATCCAGTCTT
Source organism: uncultured Rikenella sp. (assembly GCA_964524635.1). Taxonomy (GTDB): domain Bacteria; phylum Bacteroidota; class Bacteroidia; order Bacteroidales; family VadinHA17; genus SR-FBR-E99. Next base: position 5,264 of record CAZGDJ010000231.1, read on the forward strand.
TTCTTTTTTGTTTTTCACTCGAACCCTCGAATCCTTGACCCCTTGGCCCCTTTCTTTTTAGTCATACCGCAGCGCCTCCACAGGATTTGCCAGGGCAGTCTTTAATGACTGTAAAGCAAT
>CAZGDJ010000232.1:0-5378 GCA_964524635.1 uncultured Rikenella sp.
CAGCAGGTTGGACTGTTACTTACCTAATAAACGGTAGCCCACTGAAATCTGAATGATCTTATTCATCCAGGGATCTACATATTCAGTATCATTTGAGCCAGAAGTCAATCCCAGGATATACCTGAGGGTTACATTTATTTTGTAGGGCAGGTTAGCTTCGGCTCCAAAGACAAGGCTCACATCCCCTGAATAGTAATAACTCTTTATATCTATTATATCTCCGGTTTCATTATCTTTTTGCTTTGCTGAAAGTAGTAACCCTGGCTGAACCCCGGCATGAACGTTGACAAATTTTATTGGCTGGTATCTTACCATAACCGGAACATCAATATATGTCAGCAGATCTTTTACATTATAGGAAGGGTCATTCCAGTCTGATCCTTTTCCCGACATCATAAGTTCAGCCTGTACAGCAAACTTGTCAAGAAGGAAGAAATTGCCGTAAACACCAGCATTGATTCTGGGTAGTTGGTGAACAAAAATAGTTTCATGAACACCCGGAGTGGTTTGTGTAGCGAGATTGACACCAGCTTTAACACCAGCACCAAGTTTAGATTGAGCATTTACCGGCATCAAAGCCAATTGCAGGATAGCAATGAGACAGAACAAAATGGATTTTTTCATAAGTTTGGGTTGTTAGTTTTAACTGAGGATAACAATCAAAGTTAAACCACAAAATCCTTTGTGTCAAGTTTTTCCTCAGTGTTAACGCATAAATATTATTGAATCAATTCTGACATTTGTAGCATACTTCATTTTCCAGCTTCTTTCCTGAAAAGAAATCATTAATGTTTTTCAAAGTGGTTTCAGCAATGTTATACATGGCTTCGCGGGTAAAATAGCCCTGATGCGACGTAATGATCACGTTGTTGAATGTCAGCAGCCGGGCAAGGATATCATCAGGGAGAATCCTGTCTGACATATCCTCAAAGAAAAACTTGCTCTCTTCCTCATAAACATCAAGGCCGGCAGAACCAATATGGCCGCTTTTGAGCCCTTCAATGAGATCAGAGGTCTTTATCAGCTTGCCTCTTCCGGTGTTAATAAGCATCACCCCTTTTTTCATGCTGCCAATTGCCCGGGCATTTATCATGTACTCTGTTTCACTTGTTAGGGGGCAGTTCAGCGAAATAATATCAGAATTCTTATAAAGTTCATCCAGTGTCACGTAATGGCTTCCTGTTGCTGACGCAAACTGCTCGTCAGGATGAGTGTCACTGAGAAGCACCTCCATTCCGAATCCCTTCAGGATCTGCACCAGAGCCCTTCCAATCTTCCCGGTACCTATTACACCGGCAGTTTTGCCATACATATCAAAACCCAGCAGTCCGTTCAGCGAAAAGTTTGCATCGCGTGTTCTGAAATATGCCCTGTGTATCTTTCGATTTAGTGCAAGCATCAATGTAACGGTATGTTCTGCGATAGCATGTGGTGAATAAGCCGGAACCCTGACCACTCTTATGTTATCAAGGGCTGCCCTGAGATCAATGTTGTTAAAACCAGCAGAACGCAATGCTATAAGTCTCACCCTGTATTCCTTAAGCTGTTTAATCATTTCCGCATTTACAGTGTCATTTACAAAAATGACAACAACATCATAACCCTGAGCAAGTATAATATTATCAGGTGTAAGATGAAATTTAAAATACTTGATACTGAAATTATACTTTTTGTTTACTTCATTAAATGACTCTGAATCATAAGGTTTAGTGTCAAAAACTGCAACTTTTATCATATCTGTTTCATTGTAGTGTTAATAATTTAACAATGCTTGACGCGAATTGTTCGTAGAGAATGGAAGGAAATATGCATAACATCAACCGGTATAAGGAAGAATAAACTGTAGAACCTTAATCATTTTATCAATATAGTACTCTTTCCGGATAAGAAAAGACAAGTCTTTTCTATGAAATATTGAATATCTTGATAATCTGTGTTTAAAAAATTCTTCTACTAAAAAATAATCCGGAAAATTATGAAAAACATCAGGTTATCTGCAGTATTGGCGCTGGTTGCATTTATGGCCCTTCCTGGCTTGTCAGCACAGGAAACAAGACCCTGGTATCAGGACGCACCATGGAAAATGCCCGTGCCAAATCCTAAAGCCAAAGTAATGCCTCTTATAAAGGTGGAGGGTAACAAAATCGTGACCCCTGACGGGAAAACGATCCTACTCAGGGGTATGTCTATCTCTGACCCTGACAAGGTTGAAAGGCAGGGGCACTGGAATAAAGCTCACTTTGAGCAGGTAAAGGAAATGGGCGCCATGGTAGTGCGCATTCCAGTTCACCCTGTAGCCTGGCGCGAACGCACACCTGAAAAGTATCTTGAATTGCTGGATCAGGCTGTCGAGTGGTGCACTGATTTGGGAATGTATATAATAATTGACTGGCATTCTATCGGTAACCTGGGAATGGAATTATTCCAAAACCCGATGTATAATACTTCAAAACCTGAAACATACCAGTTCTGGAGGACAATTGCAGAGCATTTCAGAGGCAATAATACAGTTGCTTTTTATGAGATTTTTAATGAACCAACCATTTACAGAGGTCAGCTTGGTTCTCTCCCATGGTCTGAATGGAAGAAGATCAATGAAAACATTATCAGCCTGATAAGAGCTTTCGATACAGAGACTATTCCTCTTGTAGCCGGTCTCGACTGGGCCTATGATCTGTCACCCCTGCATGATGATCCTATTAATGCTGAGGGAATAGGCTATGTGACGCACCCATATTCAAACAAAAGAAGCCAGCCATGGGAGCCCAAATGGGAAGAAAACTTCGGTTTTGCAGCTGACATGTATCCTGTTGTGGCAACTGAATTTGGACTCTTCTCCGGGCCGGGAACACCTGGTCATGAAGATTACGGCAACAGGATCATCAATTATCTTGAAGGAAAAGGCATCAGCTGGATGTGCTGGGTTTTTGATCCCGAATGGGGCCCTCAATTGCTTAAATCATGGAAGTATGACCTTACCGAGGGAGGCAAATTCTTCAAGAAGGCAATGCTGGGTGAACTGGATGTTCAAAAAGATTAACCTGCCCATAATAAATGCGGAGGAGTCAGAGTCAATTGTTTTTGGCTCAAATGCAACGTTTGAAAGAGACGCACAGAAAACAGAGATACAAGGAAGTTTAGTATGAAGCCTGCAGGATTCAGGTAAGGTTTTGAAGATTATTCAGATCACTACAGGTTTCAACGGTGAGTATAGCCCGGTGACTCTTGTCTATAACAGGGTCATCGACTGCAAATTGCTATTTGTTTGAATAACAGGAATGGCAATAGTGTTATTTCCAATGACATTCTTTTACTCAATCCTTATTTCCTCAGAGGATCTTCAGCCCTTTTGTAAAACTCCTGCTGAAGCTCCTCAATGGCATTACTATTTTTCAGGTACCTGATCAGCTCGGCCAGTTGTTCCGCATCTCTCTCAATCAGCATCTCACCCAGGTTTTTATTTGGCAATGCGTAGTCACCGCAATAATGATTAGGAAACCTGGCATACCACCATATCCCTGTATACCCGTTTGGCATTTTATCCAGTCTTTTCTGGTCTTCACCTGACTCCTGCCCCAGAGCCTTGGCATCAAACAGGTCAGGTCTTATAACGTAGATCATTGAAGTCTCTTCTTCTCCTGCATGGCCATCATTTGTCACTTTTCTCATTGAATTGATCTTCTTATCAGCTTCATCATCAGTGCCTGGCTGAAAAAGCACCACAATATAGTCTTTCGTCTCAGAGAGCTGTGCCTGACAGAAATATGGAAGCAGGCTATTGTTTCCTCCATGGCCGCTATAGAGAACTATCTTTTTTATTCCATTGCGGGCAAGCTCATTGCATGTCTCCTTCAGCATCATCCAGATAAGTTCACTGCTATAGGCTACCGTCCCTGGCTGATGTCTGGCCTCAAATATCTGTCCTGTAAAGTATGGAGGAAAAACAACAGCATATTCTTTCATTGCAGCCATAAGGGCAACTTTCCTGGCTATCAGAAGATCTGTTCCGAGGGGCAGATGTGCTGAATGTTTTTCTATTATTCCCATGGGTATAATACACACTCCGCCGGACGCTTCTACTGCCATGGCGAATTGCGGTGAGGTCATCTCTTCCATCTGAACAGGAAGAACAGCCTGCTTTTCCTGTGCATTGATCATACAAACCGGAAGAGCTGTCATTAAAAGGAGAAAGATTCTTTTCATATCATTACTTTCTGATCGGTCAGATTTGAATCAACTGTTACCCGGGACATAACCCCAGTCATGCATCACACTGTTAATGCGAAAGTTATATCAGTATTTGTTCCGGTTATTATATTCACCCAGTGCGTTAAAAAACTCATCAATATTTCTCAGGTCCGTTCCGGGTGGAATATCACACCCGGAAGACAGGATAAAGTTACTGAATCCTGAAGTATTATTCAGGAGTTCAAGAGTTCTTTCTCTAACCACCTGGGGTGAGCCATTTTTAAGAATGCCTGCCGGGTCAATATTGCCCATTACAAGCCTGTCAGAAGGAACCTGTGGCAGAATGTCAGTCATGCTCACAGCATTTCCAAAATGAAAAGCCGCAGAGCCGGTTGAAACCATAGATCTGACCAGGTTTTTGGTATTACCGCAGTTATGAAGTATCACAATGAAGCTTTCATCCTGCACATAGTCAACTATTTCTTTAACATAGCAAGATGAAAACTCGTCGCACTCTTTTTCAGCAAGAAGCCCTGCCGCTGGCTCAGCCATTATAACCCCGTTTGACCCTGTGTCTCTATAAGCCATTGTATATTTTTTAATGAACTCTGTACACATACGCAGAAGGCGATGTGAACCTTCAGGATCAATAAGGATAGCCATCATCATCTCAGTCATGCCATAAAGCTGTACGGCAAGAGAAAAAGGCCCTATTGTCCCTCCGAAAACAGGATTTCCGAGAAGGTTTTCTGCGGTTAATTTTGCAGCAAGGAGATGCTCCCCTGTTTTACTGGCACCAACTTCAGGTATATTTATTATTTCAAGTTCATCGAAAGAAGTAATCAGTCTCTTTGAGACAGAGGGTATTTCATCATTACTGAAGCGAACCTCACAGCCAAAAGCCTCGGCCTCGACATAAAGAGCCATCACCATTGTGGATGAAGCTGCAACAGGATACCTGTATGCCAGCGCTCTTATGCATTCATACTGAACGTGGCCGTTAGTGACCATTTCCAGTATACCCCTGCCGGTTACATTAAGTCCGGGATAAGTCATTATCGGTATTGCTCTTCTGATGTTTGAATCAATGATGCCCTGTGCCCATTTTTTCATGTCCCTATGCATAACCTTTCATTCCTCTTTAGTTTCATTCACAAATATAATGAGCATACTTAATAAACAGCCGTGAA
>CAZGDJ010000233.1:0-5366 GCA_964524635.1 uncultured Rikenella sp.
AAAGCATGTTACCTGGTATATTGACCGCCCTGAGATATACAGGCATGTAAGACGTTATCACCAGAATCCGCACTATATTTCTGCCGTTCAGTTTGACCCTGATCTTATTGTCCCGACTGATGACATAAACTTTGCAGTATCCTCTTCAAAAACAATTGTACTTGTGACGCCTGCGGCATTTCTGAAGGATGAGCTTAAGGGACTAAAGAGCGATTCGTTCGAAGGAAGAATAATCTGTTCAGCCATTAAAGGGATTATTCCGGGAAATAATACTGTCGTTGGGGAGTACATTCATTCTGTTTACAATGTAGCCTATAATGATATTGTGATCATTACCGGCCCAAGTCATGCAGAAGAGGTATCAATGAAAAAACTAACCTTCCTTACCTTTGCTTCACCCGACAGGGAAAATGCTTCAAAAGTGGCAGCACATTTCTCAAACTGGTGGATAATGACTGTCATTTCAACAGACATTTTCGGGACAGAGTATGCTGCTGTGATGAAAAATATCTATGCAATAGCAGCCGGGGTGGCACATGGCCTTGGATATGGGGATAATTTTATCGCCGTTCTTCTTGCCAATGCTGCAGGTGAGATGGGCAGGTTTGTTGAGAGACTTTCACCTGAGGCCCGTGATATAACGGACTCATCATACCTGGGAGATCTTCTTGTGACAGGGTATTCACAATTCAGCAGAAACAGGGCTCTTGGTCATATGATTGGCAAAGGTTACACTATTCAGAATGCCCTGCTTGAGATGACACAGGTTGCGGAAGGTTATTATGCTGCAGATTGCATTAATGAGGTAAGAAAAAAGAACAACATAAGTATCCCTATTGCAGAGGCAGTACATCGTATTCTCTATTTAAACAGCCCTCCGGCCAGGGAGATTAAGAACTTAACGAAAATATTAAAGTAAAATGAAAAATATTGCATTGAATATCAATGGGATACATTCATTTGTGAAACCTGAAGAGATAAGCGAAATTGCGGGCATAGCTGTCAGACACCTTCATTCACTTCGTGAGGGAACCGGAAGGGGGAACGATTTTCTCGGATGGCTCCGGCTTCCTGAAGAAGCTGATTCATATACAGCCAAAGTTAAAGCCTGTGCTGAGCGACTGAGGTCACAGGCTCCGGTCACTGTTGTTGTTGGTATCGGAGGTTCTTACCTTGGAGCAAAGGCGGTCATTGACGCATTGTCTGATCCATTTGAAGATACAAAGCACAAGGTAATATTTGCAGGACATACTCTTAGTGAAGATTATCATGCAGCATTGCTAAGGTATCTTGACGGTACCAGGTACAATATAGTTGTTATTTCAAAAAGCGGAACCACAACAGAACCGGCTATAGCTTTTCGCCTCCTGCGCGATCACCTGAGCCGGAAGGAAGGCAAAGGAGCCTTGACACATCTTATTGTCACAGTCACTGATGCGGCAAGAGGAGCTCTTCACAATCTTTCTGTTAAGGAAGGTTATGAGACATTTGTTATCCCTGATGACGTTGGTGGCCGTTATTCAGTTCTTACCCCTGTAGGTTTGCTCCCTCTTGCCCTGGCAGGTTATGATATTGCAGAACTGATAAGAGGAATGAAATCGATGACAGGGCTGACACGAGACAACGATGACATTTCAAATATAGCTGTCACTTATGCATCAGCACGTAACGCACTTTACAGAAAGGGATTCTCAACGGAGATACTCGTAAGCTATGAACCATACCTTGCAGTATTGGCTGAATGGTGGAAGCAATTATATGGAGAAAGTGAGGGCAAAGAACATAAAGGTATCTTTCCGGCTTCGGTAAATTTCACTACTGATCTGCACTCTATGGGGCAGTACATTCAGGAGGGAGAGAGGAAACTTATGGAAACAGTAATTTCGGTTACCGGATCAAAGTCTTTACTCTCAGTTCCTCAATCTGCTGATGACAGTGATGGAATTGGCTTCCTTACCGGACGTCGTCTGACAGAAATAAATGAAAGAGCGTGTGCAGCCACTCGTCTTGCACACATCTCAGGAGGAGTTCCGAACATAGTTGTAACCCTTCCGGAAATCAATGAATTCTACCTCGGACAGCTTATGTACTTCTTCGAAATTTCTTGTGCTGTTAGTGGATACATCCTGGGCATAAATCCGTTTGACCAGCCGGGAGTGGAATCATACAAGAAGAATATGTTCGCACTTCTTGGCAAACCGGGTTATGAAGCAGAGAAGGAAAGACTTGAAAAGGAGCTGGGGAAGCAAGGATAAAGGCAAAAGGCAAAAGGCACAAGATAAAAGACAAAAGACTAAAGTGGATAGATTCAGTAGATTAAAAATTTCAACTATTTAAATACTATTCTGACTTTTACTTCCTCATCCCTGGCAATGCCGTTTAAGGTAGCAGGTTTCCATAATGGACCTTCTTTAATAAGGCGGATGGCCTCATCGGAAAACGCCTCTCCGGGGCTTCTGACAACTGTTATGTTGTCAACATTGCCATTGCTTCTGATCATAATGCTGAGTACAACAACTTCCTTAGTTCGTTCAGGCACGTCTGGAGGATACTGGATGTTTGACTCAATATATTTTTTGAATCCTGAATTTCCCATCGTGGGCACAGGAGGCACATATTGATTTACAATATCTTCTTCAGCATCATACACTTTTACAGCTCCGGTTACGTCTTTTGATTTTTGAGTTCCATAACCTACAACAACAACCTCATCAAGTGACACATTACTGGCGTTCATTGCAATAAGCAAGTCACTGTCAGGTTTAGAAATGACTTCCTGCGTGGTCATGCCTATGAAATTGGCAATTAGTTTCAATGAGCTGTCTGTATCTACATCAAATGAGAATTTTCCGTTTACATCGCTAACAGTACCTATGGTTGTTCCTTTGATAACAACAGTGGCACCGGGGATCGGCTGCTTGTCTTCGGTGGAGATTACTGTTCCTTCAATCTTTCTCTTTCGCTGAGTCTCCTTTTTTGCAAATGAAGGAATAACCTGCGCAATAACATCTGGCTCCTTATATCCTTCAGCCCTTTCGATTTCTTCTTTCAGAACCATATTGTCCGCGAATACAATCTCGCTAACTGACACTGTATCAACAAGTACCTGAGCTACAGATCTTGTTGCTGTCTGAGATTGTTCTCTTCTTTCCTGCCTGGCTCTCCTGCTTTCCTCGCTGGCTTTCTGAATACCTTCTGATGCTGTTATAGTTAAAGGTTTTCTGTCAGCTTCAGGAGCGATATTCTCGGTTACAAGTGGCGTTTTTTCATCAGTACGTACAATTCTGAGAATTACTGCAGTAGCCAGCAGAAGGGTCACGACAGCTGCGATACGGAGGAACACAACAGGAAGCCCTCTTTTCTTTCTTTTATTCAGTCTCTTGCTTATCTCATTCAGATCTTTCCGTACCTCATCAGGAGATACTATAGAAAAACCTTCAGCTGCCTCTGCATCAAAGGCATCCTTCTGGAGCCTCTTTTCAAAAACATTCCGCTCTTTTCCACTCATTTTCCTGCCGGAATAACTGAGGAAATCTTTCAGATCTTTGCTATGTTTCCTACTGCGTGACATATTTGCTTTCAAGGCAGATTTTTAAGTTTCTTTTGCCGTTTTGTATATATGATTTGACTCTCTTTTCATCCATTTTAAGCTTTTCTGCTATCTCTCTGTAACATTTGTCTTCATAATAAAACAACTTAATGCATGCCCTTTGTTCATCCTTAAGTTTTGCTATGCAATCATTGAGCCTCTGTTCATTAAGGTTTTCATCGTTATCAATAGGATGCATCTCCTCACCTTTTTCCATAAAAAGAGAAGGATCATCAATTATCAGTGCTTCTTTCTCCACACGGTACCTGCTGCTGCGAAGTATCATAAGACAATGGTTTTTTGTAATTACATAAAGCCATGTTTTGAAGTTTACAATATCTCTGTCTCCTGTATCGGACACCAGTTTCTCAAAGATGGCAATTACCTCGTCTTTGGCTGCATCCCTGTCTTTAAGATATTTCAAGCATACACCGTAGACAAGATGCATATACCTTGAGTATAATATACCCAGCTTTTCCAGATCACCCTTTTCCCTGAAATCTTTCAGAAGAGCTTCGTCAGTCAGATCTTTATTTTTATTTCGGCTAATAAGCAACAAGGTGGAAATCTTTCAGTTCTGGATTTATTACAGACTTTAAAGTTAGCACAAATGAAAAAGATCCGATCTCTTTATGGAATTTTATTAGCCGCTGCATCCTATTGACAGAAGTTGAACAAAAATATAGAGATCATGAAAACAATTTTATCATTTTTAGTAGCGGCATTTATACTTTTGATGCCGTCTGAGACAGCCGGACAGATAAAAATTTCCGGTAAGGTGACAGACAACAGTGGTTATCCTCTGCCAGGTGTAAATGTCATAGTGAAGAAGACCAGCAATGGTACAATTACCGATTCTAACGGGAAGTATTCTATCACTGTGACGCCTAATGACAAAGTCCTTGTTTTTTCATTTATCGGGATGAAAACCAGAGAGGAGAATATTTCAGGAAGAACGACAATTGATGTTGTGCTGGAAGAAGAAGCCCTCAAGCTTGAAGAATGTATTGTTATCGGTTATGGAGTCAAAAAGGATTATACAGGCTCTATGGCTAAAAATGCACCTGCAAGAATGATCGCATATGACAGGGAGTTTAACACTGAAGGTTATTCAACCATACATGAAAATGGATATAAAAATGTGAAAAACAATCCTTTATCTACTTTTTCAATTGATGTTGACAATGCTTCATATTCAAATGTTCGCAGGTTTATAAATCTTGGTCAGACTCCTCCGGTTGATGCCGTAAGGGTTGAGGAGATGATTAACTATTTCAAATATGATTACCCGGAACCTGACGGAGACTACCCGTTTTCAGTATACACCGAGGTGGCTTCATGCCCATGGAACAAAAAGCACTATCTGCTGCATTTAGGGCTTAAAGGAAAAAGCATTGACAAATCAAGCCTTCCTCCGTCAAACATTGTCTTCCTGCTTGACGTATCGGGTTCTATGGATGACCCAAACAAGCTGCCTTTGCTTAAGTCAGCATTCGGGCTGCTTGTGAATGAGCTCAGGCCCCAGGACAAAGTAGCAATAGTAGTGTATGCAGGAGCAGCAGGAATTGTACTTGAATCAACTGCTGGTAACAAAAAGGAGAAGATCATGCAGGCTATTGATAATCTTCAGGCCGGTGGGTCAACAGCAGGGGGACAGGGTCTGATGCTTGCATACAAAATAGCTGAACAGAATTTCATTACAGGCGGGAATAACAGGATCATTCTGGCTACTGATGGTGACTTCAATGTCGGCGTTTCAAGCAACGCAGATATGGAG
>CAZGDJ010000234.1:0-5366 GCA_964524635.1 uncultured Rikenella sp.
CATGGGACCTGACGCTGAATATCGAATGAACAAATTCATAAGCACCAATACGGAGAGTCCGTTGCTGAACCAGGCCAGGCTTGAAACTGGTCTGTATCGTTACCAGCTCAGAGACTACGTCGGAACAATAGAGTGGCTTGAGAAGACTGACAGGCTGCTGCTTTCAGGTAAAAGCCTCCATGAGTATCTTTTTAAACTTGGTTATTCTCATTATCTGAGAGGTGATGAGAAAAGAGCATTCATGCTTTTCTCGGAGCTGAAAGATGTTGACACCGATTATACTACACCTGCACAGTACTATCACGCTTGTATTGCCTATGAAAACGGATATTATCTGACTGCCCTTGACGGCTTTGAGAAGCTAAAGGGAGACGAGACCTTCGGAGGTGTTGTGCCATTTTATATAGTCCAGATATATTACCTGAATAAGAATTATGACGGTATTCTTGAATTGGGACCTTCACTTATTGCGCAAGCCGGTAAGATGCGTGAGATAGAGTTGTATCGCTTCCTTGGTGATGCTCATTTCCAGAAAGGAAACTATAAGGAAGCAATACCATGGCTTGAGAAATTCATAAAGGATCAGCGACTGAGTGACAGGAATGATAAGTATGAGCTGGCTTATTGTTATTATAAAACCGATGACTTTAAAAACGCAATTAAGCTTTTTACAGAAGTTATTGGTAAAAGCGATATCCTGACGCAGAATTCATATTATATGCTTGGATCGTGCTATTTGAAGACTGATGACAAAAAAAAGGCACAGTTGGCTTATTCGGCTTCATCAGCTTTAACTTTCGACAAATCAATACAGGAAGAATCTCTTTTCAACTTTGCCAAGCTGGCTTATGAAAACTCCTATTCACCCTTTGGTGAAGGCATTGAGGCTCTCCATAATTACATCGAGACTTATCCGGGATCAGATCATATTACGGATGCATATAACTATCTGGTGTCAGCTTATATGAGACTTAAAAACTACCAGGCAGCACTGACCTCTCTCGACAAGTTATCTGTTAAAGATGCAAGGTTGCAGGAAGCATATCAGAAGGTGGCATTTTACAGAGGCCTGGAGTATTTCAGGAATAAAAACTATAGAAATGCAGTGACCTTGTTTGATAAGTCTTTGAAGTACAAAGAAATGGATCCGGTTTTAAGAGCCCGCACAACCTACTGGAGAGGTGAAGCAAACTACCGGTCAGGTAATCTTGATGCCGCACGAAATGACTGGGAGCTTTTCCGGCAGCTACCTGCTGCGAAAGCTCAATCTGAATTTGACCTGATAGATTATAACCTCGGTTATATCTATTTTTCCGGAAAAGACTATTCCAAAGCACTCCAAACACTTCTGGCATTTAATAACAGCGTGGACGTTGCCACTCGATCTGATATTGCTGCTGATGCTCGTAACAGAATAGCTGACTGCTACTATATCTCAGGTGACTATCAGAATGCAGTCGTCTATTATGATAAGGTGATTGATTATGCTAAGCTTGATGCAGATTATGCGATGTTCCAGAAAGGGTTCTCCCAGGGTCTTGGTAATGATAATGAGGCTAAAGTGAAAACAATGACCCTGCTGATTGATAAATTCAAGAAGTCAGCTTACGTCCCGAATGCTCTTTTTGAGAGAGGAAGGGCCTATGTTGCGCTTGAACAGCCTGCCAGGGGCGAAGCTGATTTTAATAATGTTATTGCCTGGTATAATAACAGCCAGTTCGTCCCTCCTTCGATAGTGCAACTCGGACTTATTTACTACAATGCGGGAGAAAACGAGAAAGCAATTTCACAATTTAAAAAAGTCATTGAAAACTATAAGCATACTGCTGAAGCAAGATATGCGGTAAATGGATTGAGAAATGCTTATGCCGATATGGATGAGGTTGATACATACTTCGCCTATATGAAGAATATTGAGGGTTTTGGAACAATTGAAGCTTCAACGCGTGACTCAATGACCTATACCGCCGGAGAAAACCAATATATAAAGGGTAACTGTGAGAAAGCCATACAGACTTTCAGAAGTTATCTGACCGATTTCCCTTCAGGCAATTTTACCCTTAACGCCCGTTTCTATCTGGCTGATTGTCTTAACAGGTCAGGAATTGTTGATGAAGCACTTGATTACTACAACAATGTAATCAGTGAGGGACATTCACAGTTCTCAGAGCAGGCATTATTGGGAGCAGCTTCTATAACATATGGAAAGAATGACTTTGTCAAGGCATTCTCTTTGTACGAGAAACTAAGCAGGGAGGCTTCCACTCCTGAAAATCAGATGTATTCCTACCTTGGAATGATGCGTTCGGCAAATAAGACCGGAGATGAGAAAAAAACCATCGCAGCTGCAGAGCTCGTTCTGAATTCTGATAAGCTTACAGAAGAGCTGGCGCGTGAAGCAACATTCCTGACGGCAAAGGCCAACCAGTCGCTCGGAAATAGTTCAGAAGCCCTTGATGACTACCGAAGGGTCGGCAAAGAAGTGGCAACCGTATTTGGAGCTGAAGCAAAATACCATGTGGCTGAGCTTCTGTATCTTGCCGGAGACCTTGGCGAAGCTGATAAAGAGGTGAACCAGTTCATTGATATGAACTCACCTCATAGCTTCTGGACTGCAAAGGTTTTCATTTTGTTGTCGGATATTGCAGCCGCAAAGGGTGATACTTTTCAGGCAAAAGCAACACTGCAAAGCCTGATTGACTATTACAAGGTCAGAAATGACGGCATTATAGACGAAGCCCGCGCAAAATTGTCAAGACTGACAGGTGGAACAACTGCAGCTGATTCAGTCAGTTCTGAAATTGCATCCAGGTAATTAATACGGATAAATATTAAAACGATGATGAAGAGATCTCTTATTATGCTGACAATAGTTTTAACACCATTGTTTGCCTTTGGACAAACAACGGAAGAGGAGGCTATTAAAAGATCAGTTACGCTGTATAATCCATATAAACCTTCACTTCAGGACGCCACTAAACGCGCAATCCTGCCATCTGTTGAGGATACAACCAGCGTAAAGGTTGACTTTGAATATGATTTCATTCAGGGCTCTTTTACTCCATATTACAAGGTAAGCCCGATAAAAGCTGCATCTCTGTCTCCCGAGGCACTGCCAAAGATTAAGAAGGGTTATGTGAGCCTGGGAATTGGAACTTATTTGTCTCCATTTCTGGAGGTAAGTGTAACCAATGACAGATCAAGGAAAGGATCAGTGGGTCTCTTTACCAGGAGCTATGCTTCAGTGGGTAAAACTAAACTCGAAGATGGGCCGAGGGTCTTTGCAGGTTTCCTGGACAATCAGGCAATTGTATATGGTAAAAAATTCTACAACAGAAGCAGGTTGGATACTGATATTGATTTCAGACAAATGACGCGTTATGCTTACGGATATAATACTGATTCAACCACTTATGCCCCTTCTAAGAAAGACATAAGGTCAGTCTATTATGACATTACAGCTACTGCCAGATACTTTACTATGGAGTCTGATTCAAATGACCTTAACTGGGATGCGTTGCTGAAGTATAATCTCTTTTCTAAAGTGAATGAAGGTATGCAGCACAACCCGGGCCTTAGTCTGAAAGGCGGGAAAAACATGTATGGTTTCTATGGAGGATTGACTTTTAACTATGACCTCTATATCTTCTCAAAGGAAATTGACAGCAAAGCCAGGAATCTTTTCTCTCTTGCTCCATATATAACAAAAGGCACAGAGGACTGGAGGTTTGGTTTTGGGGTTAAATTATTAGCTGATATTAAGGAAAACCCTGATCCACTGGCAGGAGGGAATACTAAAATCTATCCGTACTTCTATCCCGATGCCTATTTCACCTTTAGGATTATACCTAAATTTTTACGTTTCAGGGCTTCAATTGATGGATTTCTGGAAAATAATCAGGCAAAGAATGCTGCCTATATTAATCCCTGGCTTACCCCAGGTGATACACTTTTTACCCTGCGAAATACTGATAATAAGCTTAGAGTGACTGCAGGCATATCTGGAAATACTGATGTTTCAGCGACATATGCCCTTAACCTAAGTTTTACACTTTTTGACGATATGCTTTTATACATGAATGATACAACCAGGGTGGGCAACTATTTCGTACCTGTCTATGATGATGGTAATTTGCTCAGGGTCCATGGTGAGACTACTTATCCTCTCAACCGTCATCTTACGTTTTCTCTGTCAGGGAATTATTACTCGTATTCCCTTACCAGCCAGGATTATGCCTGGCACAAACCGGGATGGGACGGAACTTTAAAAGCTGATTATAACCTTAGGAATAAAATTATCGCTTCTGCCTCTTACACGGTTCTGGGGCAACGTCATGCACGTATAGCTGCACCTGAGTCTGTTGTTATTCTTCCTATGCATATGAACCTGAATCTCGGTGTTGAGTACAGGTATACACAGGCTCTCTCTTTCTGGCTGAAGCTTAACAACATTTCCTATAACAGATACTATGAATGGAATTATTATCCTTCGCAGAATTTCATGATATTGGGAGGGTTTACGTATAGCCTGTAGTATTCAGAGATGTTCATATCTCTTAGAACTTTTTATGAACAAACAAGTGGTGAAACCGACACTTTTTGCTACCTTTGTCAGGCTTATTAAATTACATGTTATCAGTAATTTATGAACTTTAATTTTAATTAATTCTTTGAAAATGAGTAAAGACGAACTGAGGAAGAGGATTAAGGATAATAATGAGTATTCAGCCGATAGTATTCAGGTGCTTGAAGGACTGGAAGCAGTCAGAAAGCGTCCGGCAATGTATATTGGCGACATCGGGGTTAAGGGATTGCACCATCTTGTATATGAAGTGGTAGATAATTCAATAGATGAAGCTCTTGCAGGATATTGTAATCGGATAGATGTAACGATTAACGAAGATAATTCTGTTACTGTTGTCGATAATGGCCGTGGGATACCGGTAGAGTTGCACGAGAAAGAGAAGCGTTCTGCGCTTGAGGTAGTCATGACGGTGCTGCATGCAGGCGGTAAATTTGACAAGGGTTCATACAAGGTTTCAGGAGGTCTTCACGGTGTTGGCGTCTCTTGCGTAAACGCCCTTTCGACAAAAATGACTGTTGAGGTACGGAGACAGGGTAAGACATGGTCGCAGACATATGAGAAGGGCAAGCCGGTGACTCCGGTTGAAGTTATTGGCGATGCCGATTCATCAGGTACAAAAACGACATTTAAACCAGATAACACAATCTTCCAGGTTATGGAATTCAATTCCGAGATCCTGGCAGCACGACTAAGAGAACTGGCATTCCTGAATAAAAACATACTACTGACACTTAGTGATAAGCGTGAGATGGCAGAAAACGGAAACGGATCTCATCCTGAA
>CAZGDJ010000235.1:0-4034 GCA_964524635.1 uncultured Rikenella sp.
GTTGTTTACAGCTTCCCATCCGCCAACCTTGTATACCCATATTTTATCACCGGTAGTGAGAAGAAACCAGAAGCTGACCACTGCAAGAAACAGAAGGATGAGAGAGGCAAGTACCTTATTGAGATGACTGACGAACCTTCCCAGGATCATTATCAGAAAAGCGCCTGCAAGCGGAGTGACTACCAGTAATGGTATGAGCGGGTTCATCTTCTATCCTCTTAAGTTTTTTATCTCTCTTATATCAAGACTTCCGTATTTCCTGTAGATCCTGATAATGACCGCCATAAGCATGGCGGTAGTTGCCAGACCTATAACTATTGCCGTTAACACCAGAGCCTGGGGCAACGGGTCAACATATTTCTTGACAGGGTCAGCAGTATCAACAATAGGAGCAACACCACCTTCAAAATAGCCTATCAGAGCGAAAAACAGAAAAGCGCTGAATTCCATTATGGATAATGAAATTGCAATCTTTATCAGGTTTCTCCTGGTAATCACTCCGTAGAGGCCGACAAGGAATAATATGAAACACATCCAGTAGATTATCATTTTGACATCTCTTCTTTAAATATTATCAGTGCGAGGAAAATAGTAAGGATAGAAGCAGCGACTTCTATTCCTACAAATACGTTATACAGAGGAAGAATGCCAGCGCTGATAAGCTGGCCTACAGTTCCCTTGGGAAGCCAGTTTTGAAAAAAAACATGCGTACTGAGAAGGAGTCCTGAAATAGACAGAAATAATACAACAAGAATGGCAAGATTCTCATACATGGTTGAGCCGGATTCCTCTCGCACCAGGTTAAAGAATTCGCTTCCGTAGGCCAGTATCAGAAGTATGAAAGAGCCTGCAAGGATAACACCACCGGCAAAGCCACCTCCCGGTGTCAGATGCCCGTGTACGATTACATAAATGCCATATATAAAGATCAATCCTGCGATCAGCTGCGTCGTCTTCTTTACTATGATTGTCATTCCTCTCATTAATTCATTTGATTTAAGAACAAGGATTAACGATTTGAGATTTTTGAAGTGAAATGTTCTTTTGAGCTGTTTCAGTACTTTTAACAAAGATTGAGATCAATTCATTATTCTCTTTCAATGCCTTTTTAACCTGTTCCTCAGAACCGTAAAGCTTTGACCGGTAAATGACTTTGAGACATATATAGCTCTCCCTAAGCTCCTTAAGGACAATCTTGATTTTATGAATAAAGTCTTTTCTCGATTCACCACTCTGTGCTTCTCCATAGTTTAAGGCTGGTGAAGTGCCTGATCTTATCAATTGACCTGACAGATGAACTGCTGCTCTGGAATCAGACATTTCCTCACAAATTCTGACTATTAAAACTGCAAATTCTATCAGTCTCTCTTCCAGATCAAACCTATTTATCTTTTCACTACCCATCTTTTCACTTCCTAAATCCAAAATCCTCATTCCTTGTTCGATATTCATGTTGATCTCATTTTTCTCCTTCCTAAATCCTAAATCTTCAATCCTTGTTCGATATTCATATTTATCTCATTTTTCTCCTTCCTAAATCCTAAATCTTCAATCCTTGTTCGATATTCTTATAAACTCATTTCTTCCCCTTTATCCTCATAATTGTAATTACACCCAGTACAGCTGTCACCAGCACTGTCGCTTCACCAAGAGTGTCATATCCTCTGAAGTCAAAAACAACACCTGTTACAAGATTTGCACTGCCTGTCCTGGCAGTAGCACCAGAGATGTATGACTGTGCCATTCTCAGTGTTCCTTTTCCGAAGGGGTCAAGTGAGACAATAGCCGCCGTCATGAAATAAAAGAGTACTGCAATGATCAATACAGCTATTACAGCATTGATATACCCCTGATTATCATACCACTTGAATTCTTCTTCACGTGAAGAGTCAAGCACTACAGCTACCATAATGATAAGAGTGATTGTTTCAACAACAATCTGGACTATTGCCAGGTCAGGAGCCTTAAGAAGCAGGAAGCATATGACAAGGCTGTATCCCACAATACCGCATGCAATAACAGCTGAAAGCAGGTCCCGGGCATGCAACGCAAAGAGAGCCCCCAGTATCATGAATCCTACTATTACCGTTATCGCCAGTTCCATAGTGATTGTCTTTAATTATATCATTATCAACAACATTACCATCAGGCCTGCAAATACCCAGATAATGTATCCTGTAAGTACTCCGGTATGAGCCTTGCTCAATTGATGGCTCAGCCAGAGCACAAACTGTTTAGACAGATCATAAATATCAAACAACTTCTGCTCTGCTTTTTTAAATATCCAGGCAAAAAGACTGAATTCACTTATTGTTTTATAAAACTCTGGTGTCGGGTAACTCGTTCTGTCCTGTATCTTTTCACCACCTATGAAACTGTCTTCAGTCCTGAATTTTTTTATACCTGTCAATAGATAAATCAAAATTCCCAGGATCAATGAGATTAACACCAGGAGAGATAAAAGTGAGGAATTCCAGATACCGGTGAATTGAAACTCACCTGAGACAGGCATAAAGAGCCCGGGAATAATTAAACCTGTGGCAAACACGCCAAATACTATGCATGTGAGGGCCAATACTGCCATTGGGATCCACATCAGGGCCGGTACCTCCTTTATATTCTCAAAAGCTGTTTTCCTTCTGCCAAGAAATACTCCTCCGATAAGCTTAATGAAGCTGGCAAGAGTAAGAGCCGATCCAAGGACTGCCATGGCAAGCCATAAAATCCAGAGTCTGTTCGCGATACCAATTCCGGCTCCGAAATCAACGATACCCTGGTATATCATCCATTTTGAAGCGAAACCGTTAAAGGGTGGCACTCCCGAAATGGACATGGCGAATATAAGGGAAGAAATAAAGGTCACAGGCATAGCTTTTGAAAGACCACCGAGGTCATCAATATTGTCTTTGCCTGTCCGGTACTCAACGCTGCCGGCAGACAGGAAAAGTCCGCTCTTATAGATTGCATTGTTTACCATATGGAAGAGACCTGCCGCAATGCCGATGACTGAGCCCAACCCAAAGCCCAGAATCATGTATCCCACCTGAGATACAGCATGAAATCCGAGCAGCCGTTTGCAGTTATGCTGGACAAGGGCCATCATGACAGCAGTAATGATTGTTATTACGCCAGCAGAAAGCAAGAGAAGCCTCATGCCGTCATTCAGAATAAACAGATCTGAGGTTATCCTTGCGAGAAAATAAATGCCAAGGAGCTTATCGAATGATGCAGGTAATAATGCAGAAGAGGAGGCAGGTGCATCTTTGGCATAATCAGGCACCCAGGTATGAAACGGGAAGGCTCCGGCCTTTGTAAAGCTTCCGACAAGCAGAGCAAGAAATGCAGTGATAACTAGTATATTCTCAGTCGGCAGTGATATTTCAGACATGCTTACTGACCCGGTAAGTCGCCATACCATTGCGACTCCAATTATCATTATAGTGTCTGATGCTCCTATCAGTATAAGGGTTTTCTTGGCAGTGGCCGAACTCTCTTCTTCATTGCCGGGTATAAGCTTGTAAAGAGTTATGCCCAGAATGCCCCAGAAAGTAAGGAACAGCAAAAGGTTGTCTGACATTACAGCTCCGTATGAACAACCGGCTGTAATAAGAAACCATGTATAGTAGTCTTTTGTCCTTCTGGTCCTAATGTAAAGAACAGAGTATAATCCGATCAAAACAGATATTATACCTATAAACAAGATTATAAGCTTGCTCATATTATCAGCCGTGAAACTGAAATAGTATGAGACATCTCTTATTATTTCAGGACTACAGATTGCTGAGAGAGGTTTGCCTATAGAGGCACTTATGGAAATCATCAGCGGAGCCGAAGAGAATATCATTATTGAGAAACAACCGGCTAACGTACATATTATCAGTGCCAAGACTCCTTTGGCAATTTTATGCTTTTCAGGTATAACCATCAGCAGGAGCCCGGCAATTAGAGGCATGAAAATCATGATCTGCAGGAGGCCGCAAAACGATTGCTGGGATACTATAGAGTCAATTGGGCTCATTTGAGATGGTTGAGAT
>CAZGDJ010000235.1:4044-5338 GCA_964524635.1 uncultured Rikenella sp.
TGAGATTCTTCTTAATATCTTTGGAGTGTCTTGCCGACAGGTCAATTAACTCCTGTCCGTTGAGGATTTTATCCCCCGAGTTGATATCATAAGCTGTTACCATCCTTTCAGTGCAGCAATAACATGGATCTACTCCTGCTAGAGTTATTGTAGCATCGGAAATGGTCTGGCCAATGCATGATTTTCTGAATGTGGCAATGTTGACATAGCTTGGAGCTCTTATCTTATGCCTGGCCGGTGAGTTTGAACCGTCAGAGACCACAAAATGAAAAACCTCTCCTCTTGGAGCTTCTGCTCGTCCTGTGCCATAGCCTTCAGGTATTTCATTAACTTTTACTGTAATATCTCCTTCCTTTGTTTTTTCAAGGCCATTAAGACATTGCTCAAGAATGGAGATTGATTCATACATCTCCAGAAGTCTGACTTCTGCTTTGGCAAAGACATCGCCTGCCTGAGCTGTGATAACTTTCCAGTTTACCAGCGGATAGGCTGCATAAGGATCATCTTTTCTGACATCTATCGCTACCCCTGAGGCTCTTGCTGTTGGTCCGACAGCAGCAAAATCAATAACATCCTGTCTTGTCAGAATGCCTACACCTTTTGTCCTGGCATGAATAACAGGGTCGTCCATCACAGCACCTGTTAATAAATCTGTCTTTTTCCTTACGTCGCTCAGGACTTTACGTATAGTTGTTATCTTGCTGTTCTCAATGTCTCTGCGGACTCCTCCAACCTTAAACATTGCATAGCTGTTCCTGTTGCCTGTTATCATTTCAAAGAGGTCAAGCACCGGCTCGCGATATTTCCAGGCCCACATAAAGACTGTGTTATAACCGAGGAAATGACCTGCCAGCCCTACCCATAAAAGATGACTGTGAATGCGCTCAAGCTCTCCGATGAATGACCTGATATATTTTGCCCTGTCAGTTATCTCCACACCGGCTATTTCTTCTACGGCGTTGGCAAAGGCAAATGGGTGGGATGTTGAGCAGATGCCGCATATACGTTCAACAAGGAAGAAAACCTGTTCGTAGGTCTTTGATTCACTGAGTTTTTCGATTCCCCTGTGATTATATCCTGTCTCCCATTTAATATCCCTGACAATCTCTCCGTCACAGTAGAGTTTGAATAACTCAGGTTCCTCCTGCAAAGGATGATAAGGCCCTATTGGTATGATTATTTTGCTGCTCATCTTAAGACCCGGTTCATTCCTTAAATTCTTTTCTGTATGGGTAAACATCATCAGCCCAGTTACCTTCAGAAATAAGCTTCTCCTGGTTGGGGTGATTCAGAA
>CAZGDJ010000236.1:0-5335 GCA_964524635.1 uncultured Rikenella sp.
AAAATCAGAGCGTAATGGATATAAATCTGAAGAAACCCCTGGTTATCCTTGATCTTGAAACCACCGGGGTAAGCATTGTTACTGACCGTATTGTCGAGTTTTCTGCGCTAAAGGTAAGACCTGGCGGCGCTGAGGAGTGGATGACAATGAGACTTAACCCGGGTATACCAATATCGGCAGAGGCTACGAGAATACATGGCATTACCGATGCGGATGTGGTCAATGAACCGCATTTCAAGGATGTGGCAAAAAAGATTGCATCCTTTCTGGAAGGATGTGACCTTGCAGGCTTTAACTCCATGAAATTTGATATCCCGATCCTTTGTGAGGAGTTTCTGAGAGTTAATGTCGACTTTAATCCGGCAAGACACAGATACGTCGATGTTCAGGTAATCTTTCATAAGAAGGAGCAGAGGACTCTCAGCGCTGCATACCGGTTCTATTGTGACAAAAGTCTTGAAAATGCCCACAGCGCACAGGCTGATACTGCTGCAACCTACGAAATATTAAAAGCTCAGCTTGACAGATACAATGATCTTGAAAATGATATCGACAAGCTGGCTGCTTTCAGTGCTTTCAACAACAATGCCGACCTTGCGGGTCGCATTGTATTCAATGAGCAGGGGATAGAGATGTTCAATTTCGGGAAACATAAGGGAAAAACGGTTGAGCAGGTCTTAAAAGAAGAGCCTTCATACTATTCATGGATGATGAACGGCGACTTTCCTCTGAATACAAAACAGGTTCTTACCTCAATAAAACTACGGTCTTTCGGCAAAGCTTAACAATATGAAGATCATTTGCATCGGAAGGAATTACAGAGATCATGTTGCAGAGATGAAAAACGCGGTACCTGAAGAACCGCTCGTTTTTCTGAAACCTGATTCTGCGATACTTAAAAAAAACAAACCATTCTTTCTCCCTGATTTCTCAAAAGACCTTCAGTATGAAGCAGAGATTGTCCTAAGGATCTCAAAGCTGGGCAAAGGAATAAGCGAAAGGTTTGCTTCAAGGTATTTTGATGCTCTTACCGTTGGCATAGATTTCACTGCACGTGACCTTCAGAGGAAGTTATCAAAGGCAGGAAATCCGTGGGAAATCTCTAAAACCTTTGATGGTTCAGCACCGTTAGGGGAGTTTATTGGTAAGGAAAAATTCAGCAACATCGGTGATATAGATTTCCGGCTTGAGATTAATGGCATTGAACGGCAGAGGGGCAACACTTCTGACCTTATCTTTTCATTCAATGAAATAATATCTTATGTTTCAAAGTATTATACTCTGAAAACAGGAGACCTTATTTTTACCGGAACACCTTCCGGCGTTGGACCGGTAAAAAAAGGAGACAATCTTATTGCATGGATCCACGGACAGAAAGTACTTGATTTCTTTGTAAGATAATACCAGTGTTATTTTACCGTTGACATTTCCATCAATCTTCCCACAGGATAGAGTCTGACGCGTTTTTCAAGCTCATATGCAGGTGTATTCTGATAAAGCCATTGCAGCTGAGTTACAGGCGAAGCTGCCATCTCATTATCTTCTGATTTTGCTTTTTCAAATTCAGCACGCAGTGCCGGATCATTATCAAGCAGTTCTTTAAGATGGCTCTCGAAACCCCATACAGAAAACCAGTCCTGCCCTTCAAGAAATGAGTCAAAGAAGTTCCAGGCGAAGAAGCCTGACTCACTCTGTGGCTCAAGCATACATACAATATATTTGTTTGCTCTCTGATTGAGCGGAACAACAAAATCACCTTTGAAATACCTGATTTGCTGTGAAACAGAATGGACAGAAATATTTGTATTATAATAGTGTCCCTGTGTTGCTCTTTTGACAGGTTCGTACTTATCTATATAATAGGTATCTACAAGCAGCGTGGTGTCTTTCTCAAGCTGCCACATTCTGACCCCATTGATCTCAAGGCGATCAATGACATTTTCCCAAGCATACGGAACAATATATGCATCAGGGGCAGTGACAGTGAGAACCGGTTTGAAATAATTGAAGTATTTAATTGTGTCAGTAAAAGGCTTTTCATGGTTGTAAAAGCCTGTCTTTCGACCGCTTATCGGAGCAATGCTCTCTTCCCATTCATAACCCCTGAAGATTATGTTGTCCCATCGTTCCTCATCCTGTTCCCAGTCAAGAACGTATTCTCTTTGCGTAAGTAACCTTGTATTAGCCTCAGCCCTTAATTTTAAAAGATCACGATTGTTTTCAGAGGTATACCTTACCAGCTCGGTGATAAACTGATACGTTCCTTTGACGCGATCCGGAAAAGGTTTATATGTAAGAATCTCAGTCATGAAGCCAGGAGTATTAAAGAATGATGCATAGCCGGTTGAGAAATAGTAAGATTCCTCGAATCCCGTTATAGCTTCTATGGTACCCCTGTCTGTGTACTGAACGTAAGGTATCATTTCGTTGTCATGCCTGGTACACATGTTCTCATACAGGCCGGGAAGCATTTTTTCACGGAAGTATTTTTCCATCTCAGGGATCATTTTTTCAGGTTGTGGCGCAACCAGGGTCACGGTAAACTGGTGGTCAGAGCCGTTAGTGGTGTGAGTATCCAGGAATATGTCAGGATCGAGGTATTGATAAATACCGGCAAAAGATCGGGCTTCCCTTGATTCCTGCTTTGCAAAGTCGCGGTTGAGGTCAAGAAAGCGGCTGTTTCTCCTTACACCTTTCTCTTCCGGGCCGTTCTGATCAATGCGATAATAGGGACTGCGCATCAGGGCGCCACCAATATTGTATACCGGGATGATGGCTATCACTGTGTTTTTAAGGTATTTGTTCATCCCGGCCTTACCTGACAGAATATCTTCTGCAAACTGTGCGCTGGCATCAATGCCTTCAGGTTCACCCGGGTGTATGCCATTAATAATCAATATGACAGCTTTGTTCTTTGCATGAATTGCCTCAGGATCAAAATTGTTGTCTCCGGTAATAATGAAAAGATGAAGAGGAAGGCCTGCGTCTGTCATGCCCATCTCTTTGAGAACCGCATTTGAATATGTATTATCAAGGTCTTTGTAGAATCTTATTGCCTCATCATAAGTAAGACTGTGATTCTCATTGTATCTTAGTTTAACCTTCTTCTCCTGTGCCTGTGTTATGAAATTAGATGAGAGCAGTAACAGAAGTGATGAAAGAACATATTTAGTCATCTAATGAAGTTTTTATAGTATGTCATAAGGGTTGAAGCTCTCTTTCTTTGATTCTCCACCAGGTCAGGAAAGGATTTATATGTTTCTGACAGGTGATTCAAGCGGGATGTGGCATTTGCAATAATTTTTTCTGCCATTTCGTTTACCGGAATACCACGCAATGAGTATATCTCAGCATAACGGCTTATTCCTGTGCATCCGAAAGCGTCAATATCATCTGCCACGGAAATAATTGCTGCGAGTGATGCAGGGTCTGAAGCAGCCGGATAATCTTTGTCATCATGTCTCTCTACAGCATCAAGTATTTCTTCCTTATCCTTTTCAGTCAACTCTGTACCGGAAAGATATTCTTCACAAATCAGCCTGCTTTGTTTGCCATGTTCAGCATCAGGTGTTTTTGTAAGGCCGGTGTCATGAAAAAAGGCGGCAATAATTGCTTTCTCCGCCATCAAAGGATCAGTTAAGATGCCACTTTCATACAGCTTTTCAAGAATAAGTGCTGCGTTATTCCAGACCCTTATGTGGTGCAGATGGTCATGCGAAGGCATAGGGGATGCAATAAATAGCTTCCGGCATTCGTCAGTAAGCCTGGACTTGTATTTTGCCTCGGCTGCAGATATGTATGGAACAGGCATGTCTTTAACAAACAAAAAGCAAAAGTAAGAGCTTTTGCTTTTTTGCTGGTGCGTTATAGAGGTCTTGTTAGCGAGGCAGCATACTTTCAGCAAGATCAAGTATTGTTGTGTCCTCTATTGTAACGATACCCCCTTCGGGTCCTTTTTCTATATGGATCCCGGCACTTTGTCCACGATCAAAGTTCCATCCTCCGAAATAATTCCTGACGGTTTCCTCTGACATATCCAGTTTCCCGGCTATCTTCTTTATACTACCGTTAGGAAGCTGATCTTTGATCTTCCTCAATTGTGAAAACGTGATTGTACGTGCCATCATATACTTTGAATAGGTTTCTTCAAAGATACAAAAATTTAAAGTGAAAGTAAAGCAAATAGACAGGTTCGTTAGGTTAAAAGAATTTAACACTTCCGGGTTAGATCAGTCTGTTAAAATACTACCGAAACCCGTTATAATCTTATCTCCTCAAGATTTCTGATGATATATACATCATAGTCTCCAAGGTATCGAAATCCAGCCTTTTTATAAAGATCAAGGGCAATGCTGTTCTTACGATCCACTTCTATTTTGACCTGGCGTCCTTTTTCTTTCACGAATTGAAGAGACTCTTTAAGCAACAGCCTGGAGAGGCCCTTTCCCTGGTATTGAGGTAGAATTCCAAAATGATGCAGGTGAATACGCCTGGCATCAAAAGTCATCCACGAAGTGCCAATGATCCTGTCTTCCTGGCTATCGTCATACATGACAAGCAGGCAGCCCCCTATTGAGATTGATTTTATGATTGTTTCTTCATTATCGCCTCGCTCAGGTCTGCCTAATCCTGTAGCAACCCAAACGTCCATTATGGCTTTAAAGTCACCCGGCATGAAAGGTCTGATCTTCATGATAATGTTTCTAGATGAGTTTTTCGGCCTCGATCACATAAAGCTGACCCTGCTCTTCTCTTCTGACAACAACCTGACTTCCTTTTGTAATGAAACCTGTCTCGGCAACAGCGGGATACACCTCTCCTTCAATAAGCACTTTTCCTGAAGGACGAAGTACAGTATGAGCAACGCCTTTCAATCCGACAAGAGATTCCTGTTTTTCAGTATCGAAGCTGACATATCCGTCCGATTTCTGTTGTGTTGTTTCAAGAGCAAGGCTTCCAAATAATTTGTTGGGAGAAAAAAGCTTCTTCGATAACCAGAGCGAAAGGATAAATGAAGCAGTCACTGCAATTATTACAATGGCAAGTCCTTCGGTTATCTCTTTTACACCATCACCTGCAGACCCTGACCTGAATTTTATCTTGTCAACCATAACAAATGTCAGACCTGTGACAATTCCTACGATACCCAGTATACCTGTTACTCCAAATCCGGGTATTGCAAAGATTTCTACCAGAAGGAGGATTATACCTGCTATAAAGACAATCAGGTGCCAGTTTTCTGCAACTCCCTCAAGGTACAGAGGGGCAAAATACAGTAACGCTCCAATAGCGGCAGCTATAAGTGGAAAACCTATACCAGGGCTCTGAAGCTCAA
>CAZGDJ010000237.1:0-5329 GCA_964524635.1 uncultured Rikenella sp.
ACTATAAGTATGAAGGAGGCAACTATTCGGGTTCACATAAGGCAAATACCGCTATACCCCAGGCATATTATAATAAGATGGAAGGCATCAAGAGAATCACTACGGAGACAGGTGCCGGACAGTGGGGCAGTGCCATGAGCTACGCATGCCAGCACTTCGGGCTGGAATTACTTGTCTTTATGGTAAGGGTCAGCTTTGACAACAAACCAGGCAGGAAGACTATGATGAATCTTTATAATGCAAAGGTAATACCCTCACCCAGTAATGAAACAGAGGCAGGAAGAGCAATACTTAAAGCTGACCCTTCATCTCCCGGCAGCCTTGGGATAGCAATATCGGAAGCCATAGAGGTTGCTGTACAGGATCCATATACAAAATATTCATTGGGCAGCGTTTTGAACCATGTCCTTCTTCACCAGACCATCATAGGCCAGGAGGCTCTGCTTCAGATGGCAAAAACAGACAATTACCCTGATGTGGTAATAGGGTGTTTCGGCGGCGGGTCTAACTTTTCAGGAATGGCATTCCCCTTCCTGCGCGAAAACCTGCTTAATGGCAAGAAAACCAGACTCCTTACAATAGAGCCTTCTTCATGCCCCAAACTTACGAAGGGCAAATTCATGTACGATTTCGGTGACACGGCAGGCCTCACTCCACTCCTTCCGATGTTCTCACTCGGACATAACTTCGTTCCTGAAAAAATACATGCAGGCGGATTGAGATACCATGGCGCCGGGGTGCTCCCCAGCCAGCTACTTAAGGATGGTCTTATTGAAGCAAAATCAAAAATGCAGCGCAGTTGCTTTGAGGCAGGCGTGACTTTTGCCCGTGCAGAGGGTATTATACCTGCACCTGAGTCAACCTATGCAATCGCAGGTGCTTTTGATGAAGCCCGGCAGGCTGACCTGGATGGAGTCTCCAGAACTATCCTCTTTAATCTCAGCGGCCATGGTCATCTTGACCTTAGTGCCTATGTGAAGTATTTTGAGAATGACCTGCCTGATCATGAGCTGACCAAGGATGAAGTTGATAAATCTCTTTCTACACTCAAGATGGCGGTGAACATTTAGAAATAAAACTTAAAGTACATACACCCCCTTTTTCCCGACCTGCTCTACCCCAGATCTACCCCTTTTTATTCCCCCCATGGGGGGAAAGTCAACATTCATCTCCTTCCCCCATGGGGGAAGGCAGGGAAGGGGTTTCTTCAGTAGTGGATGCCCCTCTTCTCCTAACCTCCTTTCCTCAGACGGGGAGAGGAGGAGGCGTTTCTCTCCCTTCCCCTGTTTGGGGGAAGAGCTTGTCCCGATGAAATCGGGAGTTGGGATTAGGGGAGCCAATGGTGGTTTTTACAAAATTAGAACAGAGACCCTAAACAGGTATCTCTTATTTTTTTTTGAGGATGTTCAAACACCTCCACTCCTTAAAATTAGATTCTATGTTTGCATTTGTTTATTCCTTTTGTTTTACTATTTTTATATCTGTTTACTGTCTGAGTCAAAATTTATATTTTAGAAAGAAAGGATGATCCTTTGTTGCGACAATTGGTATTGTTCGGTAATGGATAACAATTATACTTTGACTTTTGATATAAAGTATCACTTTACCAAAGGAAGAGTCTTTTTTCGAAAATGCATAAGTGGCTAAATTTTAAATGAATTTTTATATCTCTTTAGTACCTAAATATTAATGCACTTTAAAGTTATATACTTCGACTCCTCTTGAAATATTAAAATTCCTTTTTGTTTAAAAATATTTCGGAGAGTAATAATTTTTACTCTCCGAATAAAACTAAAACCTCGGCTTAAATAATGTTTGTCCATTAAAATAAGCCGAGGCAAGAAAAGTAATATAAACACACAAATTTAGCTTTTTATGAAAAACATAATCTTATTCATTCCCTTATTATTCCTGTTGGTATTTATATCATGCAGCCAGGACGAATTACTTAATAATTATTCGAATAGTCTTCAAGACTATGATTTCAGTAAAATGACATCATATGACGTTGCCCTAGAAAAATTGGCATTTGGTATTCATGAGAGTATTAAAAATGATGATTTCAGAAAGGCACTAAGAGTATCTGTTGATGAAGGTTATACGAACGATTATGATGTTCCTTTAAATGAGTTTAAAAACAAATCTTTATCAATATCTTCTGGAGGGTTAGATATAAACTATTTCTTTGAAGATATTTTATATCCAGGAAAAGTATTATCAAAATCATCTGATTATCAAACATTTTTAGACTCTATTTCAGTGCTTTATCCGGATCTGATTATTTCAATTCCTGTAAATATTGAATTAATTGATTATGGAGTAAGTCCCTATGTGTTGTTCATCCCCGAGTGCTTTGAAGATGTAAAGTATAAAGAGATTAGGGCAATTAATCCTTCTGGAGATATTGAGTACCTAAGCCTGACAGAAGACCCCCCTTTCCCAGTAATAGTAATAAGGAGAATGGAAGGAAGTGTAGAAGTAACTTCAGCTGATGTACAAGATTCTTTTGATAACAAAGGCCCCACTTCAACAAGCGCTATAAAAGGCGATATTAATCTTCAAGTTGCCACGAATAACGCAGGAGTATTAATTTCATGGATAGAGCAGAGTGATGCTCTTACCTATTCTCTATACAGATATAGACATACAGTTTTATATGGTACTGACTCAGAAGGATATGAATTAGTTACAACTTTCACGAATAGCAATGACAATACTTATATTGATGAAATAACATATAGTCAGATCCCTCAAAATGTTTACTATGAACGTTATAAAATGGTAGTACAATATTCTGACAACAGTGAAGTCTCATACTATGCTTACGCTAACGAGCAACTATCTGATATAAAGATTGGAGATGTTGCCAGCCTTGGAAATAAGATAATTCAAGTCAATTGGCTCAAAATAACCACCAATGTCCTTACAGGGTTTAATGTATATAGAGCTTCCTCTGTTGCCAGTGAAGAAACCAACCCTGACAATGTGTGGGATAATGGATGGTTATTGTCTAATTCACAAATGTTGGCACCTCATCTTAGTTCATGGACGGATTATGATTCAGAGAAGATACCGGGCAAAGCTTACTTTTACAGAGTATTGCCTCGATCTTTCTCAGAAGAACAGGATTGGACTTTTCAGGCAGCAACAAATGCTGAAGCAGCCAAATATATTAATGTAGCAATCTGTTCAGATAGAAGTGATAATGCTCAATTAATTGCAACTCATATAAAAACTGAGGATATTTCACAATTAGAAGGATGGATTTACGGCAAACCTGAATTCGTGTTCGCTGTGTTCGGATATTCGAGTTTAAACTCTCAATTCGAGGCGCAAGAACCAAAAAGGCTGGGGCAATTTTCAATTTCTGGAACTAAAAGAAAAACATATAATACGGGATTTGATATTAATAGAACAATGCTACTACAATGGTCCAACGACTTAAATATGGAGATAGTTGCAGTTGTTGGGTATGAACATGATGATGAAGTTGGAGGATGGGATGCCATTGCTCTGAAACTAAAAAGCTTAGCAATTGACTTAGTAACTAAAACTGTCCAATCAAAAACTGGGGTTGACATAAAAGGACTGACAGATGTCCTTAAATCACGAAGAGGTGACACTTATGCTGGGGGAGCTTATATAATGCATAGCGGCAAAGAAACGGTTACTCTTAAGCTTGATCAGGGCAAAGGAGGTAAAGACCAAACACAATATCCTCAGGGCGGTGTAATGTTAAGGATCTCCACAAACACTAGCACAGCTTCTTGGCAGTCATCATGGGATAATGATATTATCCAATTACAGGATGATGAGTATTAAGCGTTTACTTTATCTAGGAAAATATCTAAACTGATCTTTCAATTGAAATCACTACTCATGAAAAAATCATTATGAAACCAAAGATTCAATTCTATTTTACCTTCCTATTGCTATTTACAGCATGCAATAGTGATCCGGATATTCCCGAATTCAAACTGGATTCTTTCCTGTACCTGACTCATAACTCAGTTCTGTTGACATATTCTAATCTGAATACAGTAAATGATTATCCCTCAGGAATACGGATATTGGGAGAAACTGAAAGCAGCAGTGATACAGTTAGCTATGTGCAAGGACTCTTTTCGTCTGAAGAAAATAAATATTATGCTATGATAACTGATTTGCTACCAAATACTACCTATATAATCAGTTTTTACTATGCTCATTATGATATGTTAGAAGGGGAAGAGAGCTTTAGAACAAACCAGGTAGATCTATTTACAGACCAGAGGGATGGCATGCAATACCCTGTTGCCCTTCTTGGCGAACAATGGTGGATGCTTGAGAACCTTGCATTTGAAACATCCAGTTCAATTGTGCCTCATGACTCTCTTTTATCAGGCAATTATTACTCATGGGATGAAGCATTATCAGCTTGTCCGGTTGGATGGCATCTTCCTTCTGATGAAGAGTGGGCTGCTCTTGAAAAATTCGTAGGACTCCCGGATGAAGATCTATATGAGTTCTCTGTTGAGAGAGGAGCAGTTGAAGTTTATAAGCTGATAGTGCCGGCGAAGTACTCTTTATACACCGGGGTGGAAGGATTTGGTATTGTTAATGAACTCGGATTCTCTCTCAAACCAACCGGATACTTTCCAGACAATCTTGTATCGGATATTCCCATGAATTTTGGGGTTGATGGTCTCTATTGGAGTTCAACCGGGTATAACAATCCTGATGCCATTTATCATGGTTCACATCTTAAAGCATCAAGCATTCATGCTGATTCCATTAAATCAGTAAGAATGTACATGCTTAAAGATAACTATCTTACTATCAGGTGCATTAAGGATTAAGGATATACTCTCAATTAATA
The DNA here is from genome assembly GCA_964524635.1 of uncultured Rikenella sp. GTDB lineage: Bacteria > Bacteroidota > Bacteroidia > Bacteroidales > VadinHA17 > SR-FBR-E99. The sequence continues at coordinate 4,859 of CAZGDJ010000237.1, forward strand.
AATTATCAATATTTATAGAAATGTTTTTGGAATGATTCTTTCATCTGATTAGTTAATAAACACAAAGAGAGACCCGAAAAAGGTCTCTCTTCGTTTTTGATATGGGGATTGTAATAAAAGTGGTCAGCTGCATTTAGAATTACCGCAGTCAGTGCAGATAAGGCACCCCTCCTGATACACCAGCGATGTTGATCCGCAATTACCACACTTGCCTTTAGCCTTTGTGCCATTGGGAATGTATCGTTTCAATGAACGTTCCACCCCATTCTTCCATGTGTTAATTGTCTCACTGTCAAGCTTCATTGATGAGATAAGCTCTACGACATCCTTGACTGGCATTCGATACCTGAGCACTCCCGAAATCAGCCTTGCATAATTCCAGAACTCTGGTTTGAACATGTGTGATAAGCCTCCAAGTGTATTCTTATATCCGTACTTATCTGTGTACTGAAAGTCGTACCGCGTATTTCC
>CAZGDJ010000238.1:0-5312 GCA_964524635.1 uncultured Rikenella sp.
CAGCCTGCAAAAGAAACATATCATCACCTCAGGCTATCTCCTCATGAAGCTCATCAGCATGTCTCATATATGCTTCCCTCCCTACTCCCATGTTGGCACCGTTGCACATGACCGGATGCCCCATAAGAGCCGTTGCTTCCGTAATACATTGCAATGCAGCAAACTCATACCTGGCAAATGATGATGTAAACCTCCTGTCAGCAGTCTCAGTAACAGATGCCAGCATCATGTCAGAACTGCACTTCTCATAACAGGCTGAGAAAGCTGAGATCCACCGGGGACCCATACGGCAATCTGCATCAGTGGTAAGAATCACTTCTCCTTTAGCCTTACTGACTCCATAACGGAGAGCACTCTTCTTACCCCGACCGGGATTTGCGAACAACCTTATAGCTGAATTGTGAGACGAGACCCGGGTACTAATGAAATTGTCTGTCACTGCCCTGGTAGAGTCGACGGAGTTATCATCAACAACTATGATTTCATAATTTTCCGCAGGATAATTTTGCTTTACAAGACTTTCAAGAAGATGTGTAATATTTTTCTCCTCATTAAGGCATGCAACAACAACAGAGATGATAGTATTGTTTTCTGCTGATGGCATCGCGGTTAACCGGCTATTATGGACTCTAAGCCATAAAACAAGCAGTCCCAGAGAATAAACTGCCACCGGTATGATCAGCAACGCATCCACTCAAATGTTTTGTAATGTGAGCCGTTCATGCCCATGGCTTCATATGTCTTCTGTGCACGAGTGTTTGTTGAATCCACATACAGCCTCAATCCTGCGATGCCTTCTTTAATCCCTTCATCCTTAATGTATTCGAACATCTTCCGGAAAATGCCATTCCTGCGTTGTTCCGGGATCACATAGACAGACTGGAACCACCAGACAACTGCATTACGCCAGTCGCTCCATTCATGGGTAATCAGCAACGAAGCCACTACTATTCCATCATCATCAGCCACATAGTACTGACCTTTTGACGGGTCTTTAAAGACGGCTTCAACTCCTTTTGCCAGGAGATCGTCTTTAAGCTCAATGCTCTCTGTCTCTAAAGCCATTGCCTTCTGGAACGCAATTATTGACCTGGCGTCAGACAGAGCTGCAATACGGATGCTTAACATTCTATAAACAGCATTAATCCAAATAATTGAAGTAACTCAATCTAACCTATATTATTTTATCCTTTATAATTTATCCTTTATTCTTAATACTCATCCCATGCTTTGATCTCTATTTCATCTTCGGCCACGTTGCAGAAAGCGTAAATAAATGCAGCCGCCAGTCGGGCGTTGGTTATTAACGGGACATTATAGTCCACAGCGCTGCGCCGTATCTGGTAGTCGTTATTTAGCTCAGTTGCGGAAAGATCTTTTGGGATATTTATCACAAGGTCAACCTCACGACTTTTAATCAGTTCAACAGTATTGGGCTTTTTCTTTTCATCAGGCCAGTATGCAACCTCGACTTCCACGCCACCCGAGTTGTTAAGGAACTGTTGCGTACCTCTTGTGGCATATATCTTATAGCCCCGCTGCTGTAATAACCTGGCTGCATCAAGCAGGTCAGCCTTTGACTTTGCGGGCCCTGATGATATCAGCACGGCTTTCTCAGGCATACGATAACCAACTGAATACATTGCCTTCAATATAGCTTCATAAAAGCTGTCACCGATGCATCCCACTTCACCTGTTGATGCCATATCAACACCCAGAACCGGATCTGCCTTTGCAAGGCGCGAGAAGCTGAACTGTGATGCCTTTACTCCAACATAGTCAAGGTCGAAGACAGATTTATGAGGCTTTTCCCATTGTGCTTCCAGCATAATCCTGGTGGCTAATTCTATAAGGTTGGTTTTCAGCACCTTGGAAACAAAGGGAAAGCTACGGCTGGCACGAAGGTTACATTCAATAACCTTGATGTCATTATCACGTGCCAGGAACTGGATATTGAACGGTCCTGAAATATTTAGTTCGTGTGCGATCTCCCTTGTGATACGTTTTATCCTCCGGACAGTCTCAAAATATATCTTCTGAGGCGGGAAGACGATGGTAGCATCACCTGAATGCACTCCTGCATATTCAACATGTTCACTGATTGCATATGCTACTATTTCGCCAGATGAGGCCACGGCATCTATCTCAATTTCTTTTGCATATTCAACAAACTCCGACACTACTACCGGGTGTTCTTTGGATACCTTGGCAGCCAGTTCGAGGAAATGCTCCAGTTCACTCCTGTTTGATACGACATTCATAGCTGCGCCTGAGAGAACGTAAGAAGGTCTGATGAGTGCCGGGAAGCCAATTGTATCAACAAAATGGTTTATTTCATCAAGATTGGTAAGTTCCTTCCATTTTGGCTGGTCAATTTTCAGACTGTCACACATTGATGAGAACTTATGCCTGTCTTCTGCCCGGTCAATAGATCCGGGAGGTGTACCCAGTATTGGCACACCCTGATTATGAAGCCTCATAGCCAGGTTATTTGGAATCTGTCCGCCCATCGAAAGGATAACACCCCTGGGAGTCTCAAGGTCAATGATATCCATGACGCGCTCAAATGACAGCTCATCAAAATATAGTCTGTCGCACATGTCATAGTCGGTACTGACTGTCTCAGGGTTATAGTTTATCATGATACCACGGAAGCCTTCCTTGCGAATAGTTGTGATAGCATTGACAGAGCACCAGTCGAACTCCACACTTGACCCTATCCTGTAGGCTCCGGAGCCAAGCACTATAACGGATCGTTTGTCATTCTCATACCAGATGTCATGCTCCACACCGCTGTAGGTCAAGTAGAGATAGTTGGTCACAGCCGGATACTCTGCTGCAAGAGTATCTATCTGTTTGACATACGGTACTATTCCCTTGCTTTTGCGATAACGGCGCACATGTAGCATTGCATCGTTAGTCTTCTTTGGTTCAGGCTTCATTACATGACGGGCAATCTGAAAGTCACTGAAGCCGTTTATTTTTGCATGAAGTAGCAACTCAGACGGCATCTCCTCTATGGTGTTGAAGCTTTCAAGCTTCTTCTTTAATAGAGTGATGTTTTGCAGTTTATAAAGGAACCATCTGTCAATTTTTGTTAGCTCGTGTATCCGGTCTACATCAAACCCTATCTCAAGAGCTTCAGCAATTGAGAAGATACGCATATCAGTCGGTTGTGACAATTCAGTCTCAATATCCTTGAAGCTGAGATCACGGTTGCTGACGAAGCCATGCATACCAAGGCCGGTCATGCGAAGACCTTTCTGGATGGCTTCTTCAAAGGTTCTCCCGATAGCCATTATCTCCCCCACACTCTTCATGCTGCTGCCTATCTCGTGTGCCACACCCTGAAACTTATTCAGATCCCAGCGCGGTATCTTGCACACTATATAGTCAAGGGCAGGTTCAAAACAGGCTGTCGTCGTTTTTGTAACTGAATTTCTAAGCTGGTGCAGCCCATAACCAAGACCAAGCTTTGCTGCCACAAATGCAAGAGGATAGCCGGTAGCTTTAGAAGCAAGAGCACTTGATCTTGAAAGTCTTGCATTAACTTCTATAACACGATAGTCTTCAGATTCGGGATCGAGAGCATACTGGACATTACACTCACCTATCACGCCGATATGACGAATGATCTTTATTGACAGCTCCCTTAGTTTGTGATACTCGCTATTGGTCAGTGTCTGTGAGGGCGCTACAACGATACTCTCCCCAGTATGTATCCCAAGCGGGTCGAAATTCTCCATATTGCATACGGTGATGCAATTATCGAACCTGTCACGTACAACTTCGTATTCGACTTCCTTCCACCCCTTAAGTGATTCTTCAACGAGGATCTGTCCTGAGTAAGAAAATGCTCTACCGGCCAGAGCCATAAGCTCTTCCCTGTTGGAACAGAAACCGCTGCCCTGTCCGCCCAGAGTATATGCAGCACGGATAATTATCGGAAATCCGAGTTTCTCTGATGCTTTCACTGCATCTTCAACAGATGTCACTGCTATGCTTCTCGGGGTCCTGACATTGATTTCGTTTAGCTTGTTCACAAAAAGTTCACGATCCTCAGTATTCATGATAGATTCAACAGGAGTGCCAAGAACCTTTACCCCATACCTGGTAAAAATGCCATCACGATAAAGCTGAGTACCGCAGTTGAGAGCAGTTTGTCCTCCAAATGACAGGAGAATCCCATCAGGCTTTTCACGGGCGATGACACGTTCAACAAATTTGGGTGTTACCGGAAGGAAATAAATTTTATCAGCAATCTTTTCAGATGTCTGTACCGTTGCAATGTTGGGGTTAATGAGGACTGTGAAAATTCCCTCCTCGCGTAATGCCTTGAGAGCCTGTGAACCTGAATAATCAAATTCTCCTGCTTCGCCAATCTTTAAAGCTCCTGATCCAAGTAACAGTACCTTCTTTATTTCTTCCTTCATAGTTTTTCTTTGAAGACAAAAATAAGAGAAAATCAGACAACGGGTATTGCATATTAAAAAAATGTATAAATTTGCAAAATGAATGAATAATAATACAAAATGAAAAGGGCTTCACGAATGGTATTGATAGAGAAGCTGATAGCTGAGAATATTGTCACATCTCAGGAGCAGCTGTTAAATCTCATGGATAAAGCAGGGATGAAGTGCACTCAGGCTACTCTCTCACGAGATCTCAGGACCATGGGAATCAGCAGGGGCTTTGATGACAGGGGAGGGGCAAGATATATTCTCCATAACAGATCAGAAAGTGCGAGAAACATGACACCAGGGCATGAGCAGGATGCTATTACCGGCATGATGTGGGCAAGGGGGATCCTGCTTATTAAAACACAACCAGGGTTCGCTTCGGTTTTGGCAATTAAAATAGACCAGGCTTCACGTTTTGAGATAGCCGGCACTGTTGCGGGCGATGACACAATTATTTTGATCCCCAGGGATGACATAAGCAACAAAGCAGTGGAAGAGTGCCTGGAAATAATATTCAAATAAAACAAGTAAAATAGTAAATAATGAAAAAAGTTCTGTTGGCGTATTCCGGAGGTCTTGACACCTCTGTAATACTTAAGTGGCTGATTAATAAGGGTTATGATGTGATTGCCTATGTTGCTGACGTGGGCCAGGATGATGATTTTGAAGCTGTCCGCGAGAAAGCTCTTGCAATTGGTGCATCAAAAGTCATTATCGAAGATCTCAAAAGGGAGTTTGTTACGGATTATATCTTCAAGGCCATCAAATCGAATGCGATATATGAAGAGCGCTACCTTTTAGGCACAGCTCTTGCCCGTCCGCTTATAGCCAAAAAACAGATTGAGGCTGCTG
>CAZGDJ010000239.1:0-5305 GCA_964524635.1 uncultured Rikenella sp.
CGTGGACCGTGGTTTGGCCGTTTGCTCTCCGACAATGGCATGATACTTCATTTTGCAACACCATCATACACCTCTGGAACGAAAGGTGTTCAACGCGGTCATGTTCTTATTGAGCCCAAAAGCAGGGAGGAGCTGGAGAGGATGAAAGGCGCACTGAAAGGCGCATGGGTCCTGATAAGCGGGAAAAGTACAGGATGGCCGATAGACTTTTCGGAAAAGGCAGACTCGGTAAGAGCAAAAGCTATCGCAGATAATGATTCTATTTCGAAACTTAACCGCGAAATCATGCTGGAGAACCGGAGTAGCCCCGATAAACCCCAGAAAGAACTGCTTCCTCTTAAAGATGAGCCTGCTCTCTTCTACCGTGAGATGCGTGAGGCAGGTATCCTTGGTATTATTCAAAAGGCATCGGTGCCGATAACTGCTCTGTATGACCGGAAAAATATTGACAAAATGACTTTCGAGACTCTGCCGACGGTATGTGATATTAAACTTGATGAACATCAATATGATATCATTGAACAGATGGTGAAAGAGAAGAGATATTTTCTGCTTGAGTTTGATATACGGAATCATTTTAGGCCAGGCCCTTTACCATATCATAATGTCATCGGTGTAATAAAAGGCACAAAATATCCTGATGAATATGTAATGATGGGAGGGCATCTTGATGCCTTTGACGTCGCAACAGGCGGCGTTGATGACGGATCAGGAGTAACGCCTGTTATGGAAGCAGCACGATTGATAATGGCTGCCGGAGGAAAACCCGAACGTACAATACTGGTGTGTCTGTGGGCAGGAGAAGAATTTGGTCTCAACGGATCAAAACACTGGGTTGAAAGCAATAAGGAGAAGCTTCCGAGGATATCCAACTATTTTAACCGCGATGGCGGACCAACAGTGGCCACAGGCCTTACAGTCCCTGAAGCAATGTATGAAGATTTTGAGAAAATCTGTAAACCACTGAACAGTATTAACCCTGATTTTCCTTTTAAGCTGACCATGCGCACACAACCTCCTCGTCCGATGCCTAAAGAAGCCGGAGGATCTGATCATGCACATTTTGCAATGAATGGCGTCCCGACACTCTCTTTTGATTGCCCTGACAGTAAGGGCTATAACTTCGATTACAGAGAGATATGGCACACAGAGAAAGATACTTATGACAAAAGTATTCCTGAATACCAGGAACATACTGCAGTTGTTACTGCTGTAGTCGTATATGGCCTGGCGAATCTCGATCATATCCTCTCAAGGGAAGGATTGTATGAGAAGGATGCAACAGTTAAGGTGAAACAATAAATTTTGCCGCAATACTTATTTGTCCGCTTCTTACTATAATAACATATAATCCGGGGTCAAAGGTTTTTCTGAGTTCATTCAATGAAACCAGTCTGCCTGATACTTCTACAACGAAAATTATTGATCCTGTTGCGTTATAGACTGTCATTTCTGCCGGAAGCGGAACTTCGTCGGGTATCTCTATAAGGCTGGTTTCATCAACGGGATTAGGAAAAATCCTCAACCGGGAGGCCATTTCATCAGTGAGATCATCTATTGCAGTGCTTCCTGATCTGGTCATTCTCCATAGTTCATCTCCATGGGCAGGGTCACTGGCATTGAAAACGAATGTTTTGTTTATTTTTCTGATTTGATCTCCATAGGCACCACCGCCTGTTATATCAGTGAATTTTTCAGGCTGGCCATCAGGGCTGGTCAGTTTCCATATTTCAGCTGTTGTGCCATCATCAGCAGAAAAATAGAGAGTATCATCTATTATAACAGGACTGGTTGGTCTGGAGTTCATTGTACCGGGGTTTAAGTCCTTTATCATTTTAGTCCCTGACTCAGTACCATCTGATACCCAGGGTTCTAATCCTGTTGTCGGATCACCTCCTGTGAAGATCAGCTTGTTTTTGAAGGCGATGAAGAAGTTGCTTGCCATGTATCCGTGACCTGACGGGTTTGTGTTTTTTAACAGATAGGCAGAGGTGCCGTCATAAGCCCATAACTCTCTTCCATTAGTGTCATCTATACCGGCAAATAATAATTTCCCTGATGCTACCGTCAGATAGCGGGGATCAAGATCTTCATGTTCACCTACAATTTCAGTTACCCGGTAAGCAGAACTTCCATTTACTTTCCAAAGTTGCGATCCCTTTGCATCAGGCCCGGTTACATCAACGCCTTTAAAATAAACTTCATTGTTATACTCGGTAAAGTAAGCGTCATCAAGCTGGCCTACTTTAACCTGATCTGAAGCCATGCCGCTTCCGGCAGATGTTCCATCCGAGTAATATAGCTTAAGGGAGATAAGACTGTTGAAATACAAATAGGTTGTTGTAGGATAGAGATAGCCGGGTTGTGTTGAAGCAGCACCCTCAGAAAGGTTAGCAACAAGTTCTGTCGTTTCTGCAGTCCCCATTGTCTTCCATAATTCATATCCGGTGTCAGGATGGTAAGCGCCGAAATAGAGTGCTCCCTTAAAAACCGTGAGATGAATCGGATGGCTTGCATCACTTCCGGGAGCAATATCTTTGACCATCACTGTTCCTTCTGCTGTCCCGTCTGTTTTCCACAGTTCACGTCCATGAGTGCCATCATCAGCGCTGAAATATACTTCGTCGTTGAATGCAGCCATTGGCCCGATATCACTGCCGCTACTGGTGCTGGGATCTATTTCTTTCAGCATGAAGGTTCCCTCAGCAGTACCATCAGTAACCCATGGTTCTTCATTAAAGTTGCCTGAGTTGGTAGCAGAGAAAACAACCTTATTCCCGATCTGGGTCATATTCGAAATATATGAGCTGGCAGAACCGGGGTTAATATCTTTAAGCAATTCTGCCTGCTGGCCGGAGGCAGAGATTACAGTCAGTACAATTGCGGATAAAGTGACAACATTTTTCATGACAGCAGTTTTATTCGAATATTTGCATCTCTGAGAAAGTAATACTCTTGGGTATGGCAAAGTACTTAGCATCAACAGGTACGTTGGTCTTTACTGAAGTAGCTTCCTGACGTGAGACGAAGGCTCCCATTTTAAAATCCGCCAGAATAAGTATACCGTTCCATACGAGTACCTTGCCCATGTTCCCTCTGAATAAGTCGCATTCTTTGCCGATAAAAGTCTCCTTGCCATTCTTCACCATCCCCATTGTTTTATAGATCGCCTCGGTGTACGATTCCCGTTCATCTTCAGATGACTGTGTTTTCCATGCCAGCATCGGGTTTGACATCTTCATTCCCTGTGATGGTTTTGAGAGGTCCCACATGTACTGGTAGTCACCTGAAGAAACCACCCATCCTTTGCTCATTTCGCCATCCTGATAAAGCTCGCTGTACATGGCGCTTTTCAAACCATAATCGTCAAAGTACTGTGTTGCTGTACCAGTCTTGTCACCTGTGTACTTGTATTCAATAATCCCGGATTTAAAGGAAAATGGTCTGGGACCTGTATCCTGACCTGATATTGATATCAGGCAAGAAAACATAACACTCAAAACAGCAATTACCTTTTTCATATTTTTTTCTGTGTATTGCTTCACAAACAGGTATTGGATATTGTAATCATTTATACAGCTATATTATAATCTGCCAATCTATATTCAATTTTTCCTAAGATTCCATCTCATTATTATTGTCTGCTTTCCCCCAAGGGCTTCCATGAACTCTCTGAATTCCTCATTCAGATCCTGCATGTAGTCTTTTTTTCCCAATAACTGTTCGGGCAGGCTTCCGTCAGGGGCAGGTGTGAAAGACCCGGAGATGTCAACACTCTCATCTATCCCTGTAGTACCTTCTGCATCCTCATTAACATTTTCATTTATAACGGGTTTAACCTTCACATTCACCTCCTCCTTTCCTTTTATCTCTATTCCCTCAACCTCTATATTTCCTTTAATCCAGTATTTGCCTGTAACAGGGTTTATGGTGAGTTCCAGGTCACACTCAGAAGCTGACAGAGTGCGGCCTTTATCTTCTGCCGATTCTTTTACTTTACCTTTTGTTTCACCAGTCTCGGTTACAATATCGAACATTGTCTGATCGATTTTATCACTGAATGACAACAGCTCTGCTTTTTCAAGGTCATAATAGAAATAGTTTGAGCTGGAACCCGCAGGTTTAAAAGTGACTTCAATACGCCAGTTTTTTGCGACATTGTACTCTCCTCCGGGGGTTAGAGCAGCAAGAAGCGATTCTTTTTCACCGGCCTCCATTTTTTCTGACATTGAGATGGTTCCGACGATTTCGTCACAGAAAATCGGGAAATTCTCTTCAGCTATCATTTTATCTGTTGCAGTTCGGGAAAAAGGGTACTTTGAAGGTGGCAGAATGTCGCATGAAGAGTATACCCGCAGCCACTCGTAACCATCACCCTTGTCATCAGGCAGCTGGTATTTCACTTTTATTGTGCCTCCGCTTACTGTAAACACTTTGTAGTCAGGACCGAAGTCACTTTTTTCACCGTTTAGTATTTTGCCTTTATATATACTTACCACAATCCGGTTAAAGCTTTTCGAAGAACTGCCATACTGATCTTTGAAGCCTGACAGTTCTATCTCTCCTGTCCCGTTTTCGCATAGCTCTTCCACAGAGGGAATCTTAACCTCACACGTCACCGGTCTTTTTTCAAATTTCTCCAGTATAGGAGAGATATCCTTAGGCATATTCAGTTTATTAAAAAGCGCATGCGGTTCATTGATGGTATTCTCTGAAGCCCATTCTGCCACAAGTTCGGGAGCGGTACCATTATAATAGAGTTGTATTGACATTTTAGCAACGACCGGCTTCTTATAATCTTCAGCATATTCTACAATCCTGCCTCCTTCCATTTCTCCTTCATAGCTGCCCTTGAAGATGTAATCAGGCGCCTTGTTCTCATTCGGATTAAAGTATTGTGATGACAGCATATGAAAGCAATTACTGGTTAACTTTTCTCCGAGATATGTACTTACAAGTGACGGATAACAATACCATTTTTTTGTCGGTGCTTTTGAGGCACATTTTGCCTGAGCTGCCTGGTATTTCGGATCATCCTCATCATAGTTCCGTGACCCAAGTTCGCCTTTCATACAATCATTCCACTCCTTGTTCTGTTTTTCATAATCAGGATTGCCTGGATTAGTAAATTCAGTCAGCATAGCAGTTCTGGGACAATTGCAGGAAGACTGGGCCGAAAGGTGCAGGGAGAGTCCGGCAAAAGCAAGTAAAACTGTGATTTTTATTATTGTAAGGTGTCTCATTTCACTTTGTGTTAAGCATAATCCCTTTTATTGAATGCTTGTATGTTGGATATATTTGTTTT
>CAZGDJ010000240.1:0-5268 GCA_964524635.1 uncultured Rikenella sp.
AGATCAGGCATATGAGCTTCTGGGCTGCTTCTGGGTAAAATTCAACAATCATCCTTCACCGCCCAAGATAGGAGTGACCGCACAGGAAAGCAACACCTTTACTGACTTCTGTCTCATTAATCTTGGAGGTGTAAAACCAGATGGTACTGATGCTGTTAATGAAATAACCTATCTTCTTCTTGACGTAATAAAAGAGATGCGTCTCCTGCAACCTGGCTCTATGGTTCAGGTAAGCCGCAAGAGTCCTGATAAGTTTGTTTATAAGGCACTTGATATAATAAGTACCGGCTTTGGACAGCCTTCAGTATTTAACACTGAGGCAATCATACAGGAGCTTCTCAGGCAGGGCAAAAGTCTGGTTGATGCACGTAACGGAGGTGCATCAGGCTGCGTTGAGACAGGAGCATTTGGTACAGAATGTTACTGGTTGTCTGGTTATTTTAACCTGGTAAAGATCCTTGAGGTCACTCTTAACAATGGATATGACCCGCGTAACAAATCCCAGATCGGACCAAAGACAGGTGATCCTTCTTCTTTCAGTTCCTTTGAAAAGTTTATGCTGGCTTATAAGAGGCAGATCAATCATTTTGCTGATATAAAGATCAGAGGCAATAATGTAATTGAAAAGACATTTGCGAACCATTTGCCAGTGCCTTTCCTTTCTCTTCTTCTTGAAGATTGCATTGTGAATGGTAAAGATTATAATTGTGGAGGCGCAAGGTATAATTCAACTTATATCCAGGGAGTAGGTCTTGGGAGTATAACAGATATTCTCACCTCTGTCAGATTCAATATTTATGATAAGCGCAGGTTTACATGGAGTGAGATGCTTAAAGCACTTCGCGATGACTTTAGTGGTTATGAGCAGATGCAATACGAGATGATTTATGACACGCCCAAATATGGTAATGATGACGACTACGCTGATGAACAGGCTGTTGAAGTATTTGAAATGTTTTATGATGCTGTGAACGGACGTCCCACATCACGTGGGGGTACGCATCGTATTAACATGCTTCCCACCACATCACATGTTTATTTTGGCAGTGTGACAGGAGCCACCCCTGATGGCCGTAAAGCCTGCGTGCCTCTCTCGGAAGGTATATCTCCATCGCAGGGTGTTGACAGCCATGGCCCTACAGCAGTTATTAAATCTGCTTCCAAAATTGATCATCTCATGACGGGAGGAACCCTGCTGAACCAGAAGTTCTCCCCCGGGTTTTTTGAAGACGAAGACAGCTATTTAAAGCTTACTGCTCTGATTCGCAGTTACTTCAGTCTTGACGGACATCATATACAGTTCAATGTTGTAAATGCTGAAACGTTAAGAGATGCACAACAACATCCTGAATTATATCGTGATCTGATTGTTCGCGTTGCAGGATACAGCGACTATTTCAATGATCTTGGAGAGGATCTGCAAAATGAAATTATTCGGAGAACGGAACATCATGATTTATAGGAATGCATATTACATAATGTCTCAATGATTTTTAAAGATCGGAATATTGATTTTTTGACAAATATTTACTATCTTTTGTGAAATTACACCTGCATGGCCGTTTGGATTTCCTGGAGATACCCGCAGGTGATAAAACCCTGGCCATGAAGAAGATATTTGATTATTTTGATACTCGTTACAGGGCTGAGATGCTTGGCAGGCCAGGTGATCAGACCGGCCCCGTGATTACGATATCGCGACTGACAGGTTGTGACGGAAGAGAGGTAGCAGCAGCATTGGTTGCTCAGCTAAATCTTAAATCCAATACCGGAAAATGGAAGTGGATTGATAAGGACATTATCTACCACGCGGCGCATGAACTTAAGACTGACACACAGAGAGTAGAGACATTCTACCAGGGTCTTCCCATGTCAGACATGTCTGAGATGATAATGGCCTTTTCAGGATCGTTTGTGACTGACAGTTCAATAAAGAAGGCCATCAGGGAAGTAGTTCTTTCAATAGCACATGAAGGTCATGTAGTCATTATCGGAAGAGGGGGAGTATCTATTACACGTGACATGATCAATGCATTGCATGTCCGATTAGTAGCACCATTATACTGGAGAGTGGAGAATGTGATGAAGAAGAAAGGAATGCTTCTCGAGAAAGCCGAGGAGTATGTTGTTGATACTGATGAGAAAAGATATAAAATGATAGTTGACTTCCTCGATAAAAAGCCTCTTAATCTTGATTTTTTGTTTGATGTTACACTAAACAGAAACAGTTTCACAATTGAACAGCTTTCGTCTCTTATTCTTTCTATGTATGAGGCCAAGGTTGCCAGGCTGAAATAAGAAGGGTGCTATGTTTTAGTGAGTTTGGGCATAGCTGGTTAGTTAGTTAAGACGAGGAGGGTAAAGGAGAAGGCCGCCTGCCGTAAAACGGAGGGCGGCCTTCAATCTTGTGAGAACTTAAATGCCTGTTATTTCAGCTATTTTTTTTATGTGTTCTGATGTCCTCCTGTCAAGAGATTTACTATAGGCTTCCCAGTCTTTTATCTCAAATCTGGCTACCCCGGAATCAATAGCTGCTTTTGCAACAGCTGAGGCAACCCTGGAAATGAGTCTTGGGTCAAGGGGTTTGGGAATGATGTATTCCCTTCCAAATTCAAGCTTGTTAATATTATAAGCTTTAAGGACAGAACCCGGGACCGGTTCTTTAGCCAGTTGAGCAAGTGCTTTTGAAGCTGCCAGTTTCATTTCCTCATTTATCGTTTTTGCCCTTACGTCCAGGGCACCCCTGAAAATAAAGGGGAAGCCTAAAACATTATTGATCTGGTTCGGATAGTCTGATCTTCCGGTTGCAAAGATCAGATCATTACGGGTTGACATGGCATCTTCATAACTTATTTCCGGGTTAGGATTGGCCATAGCGAAGATGATCGGATTAGGAGCCATGGTCTTTAGCATTTCTTTCGAAAGCATGTCAGCAACAGAAAGGCCAAGGAACAGATCAGCTCCTTTAACGGCTTCGGCCAATGTGTCTATATCCCTGTCAGTTACCCATTCCTGCTTATACTTGTTCAGGTCTTTCCTCTTACGGTTTATTACACCTTTGCTGTCAACCATTACAATATTTTCTTTCTTCACCCCCAAAGCATTATAGAGACGTGTACATGAGTTGGCTGCAGCACCTGCCCCGCAGACCACCATTTTAATGTCAGAGGGCTTTTTGCCAAGTATTTCAACTGCATTAAGCATACCTGCCCCGGAAATTATTGCAGTTCCGTGCTGGTCATCATGAAAGACAGGTATGTCAAGCATCTCCTTCAGCCTGGTCTCAACTTCAAAACATTCAGGTGCCTTAATATCTTCAAGATTTATACCTCCGAATGTCGGGGCAATCTTTGCACATATCTCAATGAGCTTTTCAGGATCCTTTTCATCAACCTCAATATCAAAAACATCAACATCCCCAAAAACCTTAAACAAAAGACCTTTACCTTCCATGACAGGTTTGCCTGCAAGTGTGCCAATATCACCCAGACCTAATACTGCTGTTCCGTTAGAGATTACCGCAACAAGATTGCCCTTTGCAGTATACAGATATGCGTCATCAGGATTCTTTTCGATTTCAAGACATGGATAGGCAACACCTGGTGTGTATGCCAGGCTCAGGTCAAATTGAGTACCGTAGGGTTTGGTAGGGATCACTTCTACCTTGCCTTTACGTCCGCGACTGTGATACAATAATGCATCTTCTTTTGTGACTTTAGGCATATTGAAATATTTTAAGTTTAACTTTTTATAGTCCGGATTATTTACCTAATAAAGTTATTAATATAATTGCACCCCTCCAATGATATTTTGCATAGTAAAGGAAAAATCAATACTTTCATCTCAATATTATCATTCAGATTCCGGAATAATGAACACTGTTTATAACCTGAAGAATATTGCAATAGGAGTTGATATAGGAGGCAGTCATATTACTGCTGTCGCTGTCGATATGGACTCCCAGACTATTATCAATGGATCGCGTGCTGAGAACCCCGTTGACAACAAGGCTGAAGCTGATGACATTCTGAAAGTGTGGTCGGAGACCCTGCTGAAAGTAATCCGTAAGGTTACGCTTTATAAGATTCGGGGAGTGGGTTTTGCTATGCCGGGGCCATTTGATTATGTCAAAGGTATATGCCTGATAAGAGGTGTGCCTAAATATGAAAAGCTATATGGTGTCAATATAGGAACAGCTATCAGTTCACGACTCGGGTTGCCATGCGACTGCAGGTTGAGATTCATGAATGATGCCAGTTCTTTTGCTGTCGGAGAAGCATGGGCCGGGAAAGCCAGAAACTACAGGAAGATGATGGCAATAACTCTGGGCACAGGCTTTGGCTCAGCATTTCTTGATGATCGAATACCTGTTGTTGAAGGTGATACCGTTCCCAAAATGGGCTGTGTCTACCATTTGCCTTTTGGTAAAGGAATAGCTGATGACTATTTCTCAACCCGCTGGTTTACTGCCAGATATAAGGAGGTTACAGGTAAGAACTCAGATGGTGTGAAAGATATCGCTTCAGCAGCAAAGAACTCAAGTCAGGTTAAGGAAATCTTCGACGAATTTGGAATGAACCTTGCCTTGTTCCTGGCTCCCTGGCTTAAAAAATTCAATGCTGAAATCCTAATAATGGGAGGTAATATCTCTTATGCTTATGATCTCTTTGGACATTCATTTGAGAAGCATCTGAAATCAAAAGGATGTGATATTGTAACAGCAATCTCAGAACTAAAGGAAGATGCAGCGTTGCTTGGCAGTGCCTGTCTTCATGAGGAAAGCTTCTGGAAAGCCGTGCAGCATGCCCTGCCGCTAATGTAAAACCACTTTATACAAAGAATATGAATGAGAAAAAAATTGAAATAAGGCTGATTATACCTGTCCTTCTTTCCTTCTTCGTAATGAGTTTTGTTGACATGGTTGGCATCGGAGTTGACTATGTAGGTGAAGACCTGAACCTCAGTGACAAGATGGCAATGCTGATTCCCTCTGCTGCATTCCTGTGGTTCTTTATTCTTTCTGTTCCGGTTGGAGTATTACAATCAAGGATAGGCAAAAAGCGTATGCTGAACATAGGCATGATTGTAACAGCTGCTGGTCTTCTAGTACCTTTTTTACTTTATAATTTCCCCGCTGTACTATCCGGCTTTGCATTGTTGGGCATAGGCAACACAATCGTACAGGTTTCTGCCAATCCTCTTCTGGTTGATGTTGTTCCCACAAAGAAGGCATCAAGCTTTTTAAGTTTTTCTCAATTTATTAAAGCA
>CAZGDJ010000241.1:0-5265 GCA_964524635.1 uncultured Rikenella sp.
AAGGATATGATAACTGTCCTGGTCACTGGGATAAGTCTTTAGTTTGGCATTCAGGCACATTCAATCCTTATGGGTGGATTATTGAGGCAATAATTAGAGACCTAAACGATTAACAACTAATGCGCTTTTGATTAATCCCGATCAAAGAGCTTTTTAAATATTTAACAAAAAGAGGGCAAATATGGTTGCCAGGAATACTTGCTTAAATGAGTAAAAATGAGAATCTTAGTCCAATTACTAATTCTGTTCCTGCCTTCATCTATTCGCATATTCTTTCTACGAAGATGTCTGGGTTTTAATATTGGGAGACATTCAAGAATAGGATTATCAATTATTTGTGCGGATCAGGTTTTAATAGGGGAGCAGGCAAATATCGGGCACTTAAACTATATAGGCAGAATTACATCTTTTAAAATGGGTGATAATTCTTTTATTGGTTCCCTTAATTGGATAACAGGTATAAGTAAGAAACTGGGGCAATATTTTTCCCAAAATCCAGACAGGAACTGCGAATTAGTTCTTGCAAATAATTCAAGCATAACAAGCAGACATATTATCGATTGCAATGGCGGAGTGTATATTGGAGAAATGACAATAATTGCTGGCTATAGAAGTCAGCTGCTCACGCACAGTATTGACCTCCATATTTCCAGACAAACTGTGGAGCCCATTATCATTGGAAAATATTGTTTTGTCAGTTCGGGCTGTATTATCCTAAAGGGAGCAAGACTTCCTGATTATTCTGTTTTGGGAGCTAGTTCTGTACTAAATAAGAAATACGACAAGCAATATATGTTGTATGCGGGTATTCCCGCGACACCCAAAAAGGAATTAGATAGCAAAGAGACTGCATATTTTCATCGGGAGCAGGCATTTGTTTATTAATAATGAAGGACGATTCTGTAATATTAATCGGTTCCGGGCTTGGGCCTGGGGGAACAGAGAGAGCCTTGTCTATGCTTGCCAATAAATTTGATGAGGTTGGAATTGAAGTAACAATTATAACCGCATATAAAACAGCAATCTTTTACGATATTAATCCCTCGATAAAGATATTAATGCCTTCTGACTCGAAAGGAAGGACACTATATGTTTGGTATGTATTAAAGACAATAATTTACCTACGCAGACAGATTCATAGCTCAAAAAGTAAGGTAATACTTTCACTAAATGATTGGATTAATCCTATAGTCATTTTGGCATCATTCTTTCTCAAGAAAAGAGTTATTATTTCAGACAGGACCAGCCCGGATAGAAATTTGGGCATTAGAAATAGGATTCTAAAAAGTATATTCTATCCTTTGGCTGATGGAGCAATTGCTCAAACGGAAAGGGCAAAGCGGTACCTGGAAAAATTAATCGATTCTGACAAAGTTGTAACAATTCCCAATCCTGTAAATATTATTACTGTTGAAAAGACTGTAAAGAAGAATATCATCATTACCGTTGGAAGACTGTCAATAGAAAAAGGTCACATTACATTAATTAAGGCTTTTGCCAATGTTACAGAGAGTGATTGGGAGCTTGTTATTATCGGTGATGGTCCAGAAAAGACAAACCTTGTGGAATCTGCCATTCGTTTGGGGATTAATAGCAGAGTCCATTTTTTGGGTCATCAGAAAAGATTTGACCAATACTTGTCTGGATCTGAAATATTTGTTTTGCCTTCATTTTATGAGGGATTCCCTAACGCTCTTCTTGAGGCTATGTCAGTTCCGTTAGCATGTATCAGCAGTGACTGTGTAGCTGGCCCCGGCGAGATTATAAATCCAGGTGTGAATGGGCTACTTGTAAAACCTGGTGATGTAAAAGAGCTTGCGGAATCAATTGACCTGCTTATTAAGGATTCTGAAATGAGGCAGAAGCTGGCCAAAGAAGCGTACAAAGTCCGTGAACGATATGATTTTGACAAAATTGCTGGAGAGTATTTGCGATTTATTCTTAAATGAGCTTCAAACTACTGAACCTTATGACTTGATCACTCTGTCTCCTGTGCGCACACAATTATCATGCTCTTCTTGTAATATGCCGGCCTAACGAATAAATATTCATATGAATATGGACAGCACCTCCTTGTTTTATTTGCACTTTTTGGATGAGAACTTCTCGAAAAACGAAATTGTATCCTTGGATTATGGATGTGGAGGCGGGAAGTTTGTCAGTTATGCAAATGATAATGGGTATAAGTTTTTTGGGGTTGACAACTATGACTACCTCGATTCATCATACATCAATGCATTTCTTAACAGTCCGGCGAAACAATATATCAGACTTCTGGATAAACTCGGAGTAATACCATTTGAAGACAGGACCTTCGACTATGTAACCAGCATTACAGTCTTTGAGCATGTTGAAAATCTGGAAACTGTCCTGATGGAAATAAGGAGAGTACTGAAAGATGATGGTAAAGTCCTTTGTGGATTTCCTTTGAAGTTTTCATATCAGGAGGGTCATATTGGCATCCCATTTTCTCACTGGTTTAAGCCATCCTCCAAAGCAAGAAAACTATGGATGATGTTTTTGTACAAATTGGGATTTGGCGTTGTTGGTTTTAATGCCGGAAGTGAAAGCCAGACAACTTTTGAAGATTGGTACAAAAGGGCGAGCCATTTTATGGATAATTATTGTCATTATAAAACTTATAGTGAGTTTACCAGATGCTGTCATAAAACCGGCTTTAAAGCTACCAGGAGAGACAAGGAGGCATTCTTATTTCGACTGGCACGCAAAAATGGGATTTTCATTAAAATCTTAAGGCGAATAATTTACTTAGTGCCAAACCGGATTGTCTCATATCTGATTAATTTCAAATCGGGGACAACTGTAGAATTGACAAAATTGATTTGAGATTAAGGCTACAGTTTGTCTTCTTTTTGTAAAGTAACATATCCGTAGGGTTGAAGATCATCCAGATAAACTCTCTTAAAAATGCAGGCAGTACCGGTCGAATAGCTGAAGGTATAGGCCTGAAAGTCATTGAACAGGGCGGACAGAGCTACATAGCTTATGGCCGTTCCGCAAATCCGGGGACTTCAGTCGCTATAAATATCGGGAACAGGGGAGACCAATTGCTGCACCTGATCAATACCCGGATATTTGATAATCATGGATTTCATTCAGCTCAGGCTACCCGGTCACTTATTAAAACAATTATAACACTGAACCCGGACATTATTCATCTCCACAATCTTCACGGGTATTATCTGAACGTTGAGCTGCTTTTCAGATTTCTTGGAGAAATAAAAACTCCAGTTATATGGACTATTCACGATTGCTGGCCTTTCACAGGCCATTGCTGTTATTATGAACGGATTAAGTGCCATAAATGGAAGGTCGAATGCCACAGCTGCGAGCTGAAAGGGCTTTACCCACAATCATATATATGCGATAATTCACGAAAGAATTTCTCGAGGAAAAGAGAGCTTTTCAATCTCCCGGCTAAGATGAACCTGATAACAGTCTCCCACTGGCTTGAGGATCAGGTTAGAGAGTCGTACCTTAACAGATATCCGGTAAACACAATCTATAACGGTGTCGACCTTTCGGTGTTCAAGCCGCTTGACAGAGATGAACTACGTGCAAAATACGGTTTTGCAGATAAGAAAGTCATACTCGGGGTTGCCAATGTCTGGTCAGAAGGTAAAGGGCTTCAATCTTTCATTGAATTGAGTCGATTGATCAGGCAGAATTGGCAGATAGTCTTAATAGGCCTTACCAGAAAGCAAATCAAGACCTTGCCAACATACATAAGCGGGATAGAGAAAACAAACAATATCAGGGAACTTGCGAATTATTATAATATAGCTGATGTATTCGTTACTCCATCAATTGCTGAAACATTTGGATTTGTAGCAGCGGAGGCATTGGCGTGTGGCACTCCCGTAGTTGCATTCAACAGTTCGTCTTTACCAGAACTCATTAATGAGGAGGTGGGCTTCGTAGTTCCGATGAACGACCTGAAAATGCTATATCAGCGCGTAAATGAAATCATTGACAGGGAACGATCAACTTATGCACCAAAATGCCGCAGAAGAGCTGAGGAACTTTTTGACATGAACAGGCAATATGGCAGGTACATTGAACTATACAGTTCACTCCTCAGGCACAAAAGCAAGGCAATATGAATGTGCTTTTCCTGATGTTTATTTTCCCTGATGTGAACAAGTCGTTCAACATGTATACTGCTCTTGCCGAGGAATTTCAGAAACACGGACATAATGTCTCTGTAGTTGCACCAGCAGAAAAAGGAGAGAATACTTCAGTAAAATCTGAGAAGGGGATTAATGTTTTAAGAGTACGAACCCTACCACTGAAAAATGTGCCGGCTGTCTTAAAGGGATTTTCAAACATTCTGCTTCCGTGGCAATACAGTAAAGCAATAAAAAAGTATCACAATGAGGCACATTATGATCTAATAGTCATGCCAACGCCTCCAATTACTCTTGCCCGGTTAGCTGGGAAATTGAAGAGGAAACATAAAGCCCAGGTCTATCTCATTCTCAGGGATATTTTCCCTCAGAACGCAGTCGATCTCGGGTTTTTCAGAAAAGGGGGTTTAATTCACAGGTATTTCAGAAATAAGGAAAAAAGGCTGTACGGGCTTGCTGACCGCATAGGGTGTATGTCTCCTGCAAATATTCAGTACATCATAAATAACAATCCCGGGCTAGGAAGTTCCAGGCTGCATGAACTTAGGAACTTCCAGATTCTTTATGAAAAAAAGGCCCTCCTTAATCAAAAACTCAGAGTAAAGTATGAGCTCGAAAACAGGTTTGTTGTTGTTTTCGGAGGGAATATGGGGAAACCACAGCAGCTGGGAAATGTTATTGAACTTGCAAGAAGATGTATGCGATACGAGGATGTTCTTTTTCTTCTTCTCGGTGAGGGAATAATGGTTGAACGAATCAGGAATAAAATTACAGAGAGGGGAGTTAATAATATCCGGATAATCAATACGATTCCGAAAAGGGAGTACCAGGATCTTCTGAGTGTTTGTGACGTTGGCTTAATAAGCCTGAATGAGCGGTTTACGATACCGAATATTCCAAGCAAGACCCTTGATTATTTCAATGTCGGACTACCGGTGCTTGCATCAATTGACAGGGCGACCGACTATAATGTGATCCTTGAAGAGGCCGGGGCCGGTCTATGGTCATATGCAGGCAATCACGATGCACTAATGAAGAATTTTGAGACACTGTACAATGACCCTGAACTCAGAAGAAGGATGGCTCAGAACGGACGGGACTATTTCATCAGGAACCT
>CAZGDJ010000242.1:0-5231 GCA_964524635.1 uncultured Rikenella sp.
CTGGGTAATAGTTTCCGTATTGGAGTTGCTAATGAAAAAACAGAATTTGTTGCCCGGGGAATTTATAAAATAAGTCGCAACCCTATGTATTTGGGTTTATACCTGACATTTACAGGTTGTATGTTGTATTCATTAAATGCGTTCTATATAACCCTTTCAATTATAGTAATGATTATCCACCACTTAATAACTATAGCGGAAGAGAAGCAATTAATTGCGATTTATGGAGATGCCTACAAGCTATATTGTAAAAAAGTAAGACGCTATTTATAAATTGATTGTTTTAAATTTATCATAATCCTGTCGCCTGCTATGGTTCAGGAAACACCCTGACTTAATTTTTGAGTTTCGGAGGTTGTAAAAGGAGTATAGCTTAGACTAGTAACACTCTCAAGGAATGAGGCATGACGCGTTAGGTTTGAGAAGTCCATGACTGGCCACGATCTTTATTTTCAAAGGTTGACTGCGACACCTTTTGATTCAATAAATATTCCTTTAGATGGCATTTACCATGTTAACTATAAACATAAAAACTGATCTGGGGACAAATAGCTACAAACATAAAAAGTGTTTTGAAAATTATATAAGATTAGTGTAACTGGAAACCAAATGTACACTAACGTAAGCTCAACCCAAATATGTAATGTGAGTGGGTGGGGCGAGATTTCTATTCTTTTTTCTTGTTTGTAAAAAATATTATTATATTTGCAGACCGGGAAGTCGGTTTGTAAATTTGAACCATATGATAGATTCCAAAGAAAGAATACTGGCTGTTGCGTTATATCATTTTATCAGGAAACCTTATACCGAGGTGACCATGAGTGAAATATTAAGGGCTTCGGGATTGTCGAAAGGAGGGTTCTATCATCATTTTGAAAGTAAAGAGATCCTTTACCGTGAAGTGATTGATAAGTTTATTTTCGGGACTTTTATGATGGAATATAACCATTTCATAAGCAAGCCATACGATTTGCCATTTTGTGATTTCGTACCCTTTTATATAAAATCAACCCTGGAACACTTGCTTGAATTTGCAAATACCAAATTGGGAGAATTCAAACTAGATATTGAAGAGGTAAATCTTTACATGGTAATGTTTGATATGATGAAGCATTACAAAGATTTTGGCAAGATGCTGGAAAAGCTGCATCAAAGTGAAATAGAAATGTTTAAATCATTGATTGATAAGGCAAAGGAGAAAGGTGAAATAAGAAAAGAGATCGAAAGTCTGTCTTTGGCAAACCATGTTCATACTTTGATGCATGGTATTGGTGTCCTTGCAATGTTAGAGGAAGGGGAGGAGAAAAATATTGAAAAAGATATACGTGATCACTTTAATAATTTATTCCAACTAATTAAAGCTTAATTTTTTTTCTTATCTCACAAACCGGGATGTCGGTTTGTGAGATGTTAGCACAGAACTATGATCTGTGTTTTTTAAAAATATAATAGAGACCGACATCCCGGTTTGTTACAATTAACTAAAGTATAAAACGCTGATTATGAGAAAACAAATTGAGAAGAGAAGTATGATGATCATCCTTTTCACAGGATTAATAACGGGTACGCAAATAGCAGCCGGACAGGCAAATGACTCTGTGCTCACGTTAGACTCCTGTATCAAACTAAGTTTTACAAACAACTTAAAACTGAAACAGGCACAGCTTGAGACAGAGAAAAGCCTTTATCAATACAGGCAAGCTGTTGGTAACGGTTTACCTCAAATTAGTGGCTTTGCTGCTGTGGAAGATTATTTTGACGTCCCTGTCTCAATGGTTTCGGGTGATATCTTTGGCCAACCCGGTACAATGCTCCCAATCCAGTTGGGTACAAATTATAATTCAAATGCAGGAGTTCAGGCCGGGCAAATGATCTACAACGCTTCGTATTTTGCTTCCTTAAAGTTGTTTAAGAAATCCTGTGAAATTTGCGGTCTGAATTATGAGAAAGGCAAGGAAGAGTTAGCCTATAATGTTGCGCAGATATATCTCTTCATTCAAATATCAGAACTTCAGCTGGCTCTTCTCGACTCAAATCTTGCAGCTTTTCAAAAGGTATTTGACTACTCAGGTCAGCATTATATAAACGGGTTTATAACCAAAGCCGACCTCGACAGGGTAACCTTAGCCATAAGCAACCTCGAAGCTGAGAAAGAGAACCTGTTATCAGGCAGGAACCAGCAACTGAATATGCTGAAATATCTTGTTGGCATTGAGCAGAATCAGCATGTTGCTCTTTCTCAGGATTTTAACACGCTGAATGTACCTGCTGTGATGGAAGATTCATTGTTCAGTAATCATACGGACATGTTGATATCAGAACAGCAAAAAAAACTTGCACTACTAAATCTCAAGCTATCGCGTTCCGAATACCTTCCATCGCTAACAGGCTATGCTGCATTAAGTTACCAGGCCCAGCGCGAAGAATTCGATATGTTTGACAATGGTGACTACTGGTACAAAACATCATTTGTTGGTATAAAGCTTAGCGTTCCGATTTACGCAGGAGGACAGGTAAGAAACAAGATAAACCAAAGCAGGATTGAACTTGAACAGGCCACAAAAAGTCAGGCTGATCTGAAAAACGAATTGAATACAAACTACCTGAATGCCATGCAAAGGCTTAAAACCAGCAGGGCTGTTGCCTTGAGACTGGATGAAAATATGCTGCTTGCCGAAAACATCTTTCGCATAACGAACGAGCAATACGGGCAGGGATTAAAGTCTCTTACCGATGTGCTTAATGCCCAGGCAGAATACAACCTGTCAAGGCTTACATGGTTACAGGCGTTACTGCAAATTAAGCTTTCCGAACTCGAATTAGTAAAAATCAATGGCGGGATCCGTTCCCTTTATTTCTAATCAATAAAACCCAACAGTATGAAAACATCAAAAAAAATAGGATTATCTGTCGTTGTTATTGCTGCCGTTTTATCTGTAGCTTATAAGCTTAACGACGTAAAACAACAGAAAAACGCTGATATTGAACTGGTTAATAAAGCAAAATCCGAAGTCACGGTTACAACAACAACGGTGAGATACGATATGATAAAGTCAGACATTTCGTATCACGGAACATTTGAACCTTACTCCGAAGTGACGGTTGTTTCTGAATCTCAGGGAAAGGTAAATAAATACACCATTAACGAAGGTGATTATATTTCTGAAGGAGTAACTATGGTCTGGCTCGATAGCGATTTATCGGGCTACCAGTTAGAAACTGCAAAAGCCGCATGGCTTAAAGCCCAGAATGATTTAAAACGTTTTGAGAACCTGACACCTGGCCAGGCTGTTTCCACACAGCAGCTTGAAGAAATAAAACTTGCCTGTCAAGATGCCAGAAGTACATATCTCATTACTAAAAAGCAATACGAAAATGCATTTATAAAAGCTCCTATATCAGGAACCGTCAGTAAACGGTATTTTGAGAAGGGCAGTTTCATAGCTCCGGGCAGTCCGGTAGCCGATCTGATAGATACACGGAAAATGAAGTTTAACACATGGTTTACCGCCACAGATCTTATACAGTTAAAAACCGGACAAAAAGTTACTCTCACGTCTGATTTGTATCCTGGAGTAGCTTACGAAGGCACTATTAAAGTTATTGGGGTTAAGCCTGACAATTCGAGACGATACCTTGTCCAGGCCGAAGTAGTAAATTCTTCAGAAAAACCGTTAGTTGCCGGAATTGATGGAACTATTCGTATTCAAAATACTACCAGTGAAAAACACCTGGTAATTCCCCGAAATTGTTTGGTAAGCAGTGCTATTCAGCCAATGGTTTATGTTATTTCCGATGGTACCGCAAAATTGAGGGGAATAGTAATATCTCAAATAATCGATGGACAGGTCATTATTGAAAGCGGGCTTGCCGAAGGAGATGTCGTCGTACTATCAGGCCAGATCAACCTTGAGAATAACGCTGCAGTCTCTGTTTTAAATAATTAACTCTTTTAAATATGCCAATATGAATATTACAGAACTATCAATAAAACGGCCCACATTAATAGTTGTGATTTTCGCAGCATTGACATTCCTGGGGATATACAGTTATAAACAATTGAATTACGAGTTGCTGCCAAATTTCGCCATGCCGGTTATTACCATTGTAACGGTTTACCCGGGAGCGTCTCCCTCGGAAGTAGAAAACTCAGTGTCAAAGAAAATTGAAGATGCTATCTCAACTACCGAAAATATCGATAACATACGATCGTTTTCGCAGGAAAATATATCCTATGTTGTTATGGAATTTAAACCTTCTGCCGATGCCGACGAAATGTTACAGGTTGTGCAAAGAAAAATAAATTCCAATATGTCGCAATTGCCTGAAAATGTTATTGATCCAATAATTACAAAGTTCGGGATGAGCGATTTCCCTATTATGAATATTATGGTATCGTCAAATTTAAGCCCGACTGATTTGTACGATCTGATAAAGCACAGAATAAGTCCGGAGCTGAACGGGATTAAAGGTGTTGGTGAAATTATTCTGGCAGGGGGAGAAGAAAGAGAGATATCAGTTAACGTGAATGCAGCAAAACTTGAAAAGCACAATTTATCGTTGTTACAGGTCACACAGGCAGTTCTTGCAGCTAACGCAGATTATCCCACTGGAAAAATAAAGAATGCATCTCAGCAAATGCAGGTTCGCCTTGCGGGGAAATACAAAAACATTGAAGACTTACAAAATCTTGTTATTACAAACAACTCTGGGTCGTCACCGGTAAGGTTAGGTGATGTTGCCGAAGTTCGCGACTCCCGAAAAGACTTGCAGAACCTCACCCGCTTTAACGGGGTTAATAGGATAAGTCTGATGATAAAAAAGCAAGGCGATGCAAACACGGTTGAAGTAAGTGAAAGTGTAAGGAAAGAACTTAGCAGACTTGAAGAAATCTATATTGACCAAAACCTGAAGTTTGATGTTTTCAGCGATCAGTCGGTATTTACGCTTGAAGCTGCCGATGCTGTGATAAAAGACCTTTTTCTTGCAGTTTTGCTTGTTGCTTTGGTAATGCTGGTTTTCCTGCACAGCCTCCGAAACTCATTAATTGTTATGGTTGCCATACCGGCATCTATCATCACCACTTTTGTTGCAATGTATTTAATGGGTTTCACCCTCAATATGATGTCATTGCTTGCGCTATCGTTATCAATTGGTATTCTGGTGGACGACTCCATTGTTGTTATCGAAAATATACATCGCCACCTTGGAAAAGGGAAAGACAAAGTTAC
>CAZGDJ010000243.1:0-5199 GCA_964524635.1 uncultured Rikenella sp.
CTTGAAAGTCCATTTTTCTACAATGGCCGATTCCAAAATAATACCGATCCTGATCCTGGCTGAATTAATATGGGGTGTTTCCTGCATTACTGATTATAATTCATACTCCTTTAACAATGTCATTAAAAGGTCTCTTTGCGTCCTGCACTTAAGTTATGTTACTTTACAGGATTTCCAAGAAGGATTACCCGTGATCTGAAGGTGCTGTACATCCATGGCAGAAAAGGGAAAAGGGTCCGTCTGGTTTTAGCACCCTGGCAATTTCAGCATTTGTCTCCTTATAATTCTGAACATGTTCAAAAACATTATCGCTGAAGATAAAGTCAAATGTATTATCACTGAATGGAAGAAGGTAGTTTTTCAGATCAAGAATCCGAATAATCCCATAGGTTATCATTTTTTCAGTGTTAATGCCAGGTTCAATCTCATAGCGGGTTCCACACCCAAAAGCTTGAAATCCTCTGTTGCGTAATTCCTGCACCCACTTACCGCTCCCGCAACCAAAGTCCAGCAATAACGATTCTGGCCCCATGCTTAAGCCAAAATCTCTGACAACATTAAACTTTAGTTCTAGCTCGCAGGGCAGAGAAGATATGTAAAGATCTTTCATAGCTTTACTTTTTCAATGGAATTACTAGATTAAAAGTAATTGAGCCCTATCCCAATTATCATATTAAGTCATTTGAATAAGCGATTTTAGCCAGTTTCTCCCGAAATCTATTTCTAACCTTTAATGCGTTAAATTTTTCCGCTGCTACTTTGACTGCATTTTTCCCTATGTCGTCACGATAAGCTTTGTTGGTAACTAAATAAAATAATGCTGATCTGATTGCATCAGGACTATTGTTTGTAAGGCAATACCCACATTCATGTTCTTTGAAGAATTTTGAAACCGCAGTTTCCTCTGGTGCAAATACCAAGATTGGCTTTCCGGTCAACATATATTCTGCTGCTTTGGTTGGTAAGGAATACTTCGCGAACCTAATCCCATCGGATGTGAAATCAAGTGGTAACAACAACAGATCATACTTAGTTAAGAGGCATGGAATTTGATCATGAGGAACTGATGGATAAACTTTAACATTTCGCATTTTCCTGATTGGCTCCAAAGCAGCCTCATTAAAATCCTTGGTAAATATATCTAATTCGATTTCCCGTTCCCTGATGGTGGTATTCCCCAATGTTTGACCAAATAAGTTAATTGATTGTCTGTTGGCTGTACCTATTCTACCTGTATATATAATTCTGTAGATGGATTCAGTCGTATTAGTCACTTCAAAATGGGATAGTCGGTACTGTTCGGATTCGACCGGATTACTATAAGGCTCAAAATATTTACCGTAGCGCCTTTTATACTCTGAGGCCATTGCATCGCTTATCACGAAATAGTAACTGGTTTTATTCAATAACCCAGTAAACTCCTTATTTACTTTTTTTCGTATAAACCATGCAAAAGGCCCGTTCCCGCCTAATGTTGCAGGCCAGTCATCCATTATGTGAACAACAGAAGGGATTTTTAGATAATCGATTAATTGATTTGCGAAGGAAATACCTTCCAGGGTGGATACTTGTAAATAAAGTACTTCAGGTCTGAAATCCCTTATCCAGGCCTTTTGCTTTTCTGAGAGAATAATGTTTGTTGCAAAGTGGTAAATACCAAGCCAATGAAGGATGGGGTTGATAAACTCAGACAGTGATTTTCTGATTGATTGTTTCGAATCACTATTGATTGTATGCTTTTCTTCAATATTGGTTATGATGCCTGATTCAGGAAATGATCTCTTGAAGAGTTTTATTGGAAACTTCCATTTATGCTCCGTCTTTCCGATCAGATAATAATTATTGCAAACCTCGGTATTAAATATTGTTTCGCCCCATGTCACAAATGTGGCTGCCAATCTTTCCTTAGGCCAACCTTTGAATAAATTTGATAAGGTAATACCACCCCCAGTTGCGTAATTGAATGGTTGCCCATATACAAGAACTTTAGGTACTTCAATCATTCCTTTAGATGAATTTGGTCTTTTTTAGTGCTTTATTACTCCTGGAGGTTGATTAGAGTCGTGGGACTACTATGCTTCGTTGATTATTGTTGAGTAAACATTAATAATTCTTGATCTGATCACATCTCTGTTATGTCTTATCATTGCTGCTTCCCTGCCATATTTGGATAGTTTTAGGGCAAGGGTATCGTCGTTGAAAATTGAAATAATCTTAAAAGCTAGCATAACATGGTCATCAAATACATATAATAATCCGGATTCACCATCTCTGACCATATCGGGAACTCCCCCTACAAATGATGCTATACAGGGAACGCCTATCATTTGTGCTTCCCCCAATGAATTTGGACTATTATCGATTGATGAGGAAGAAATGAAAACATGAGATGATCTTAGCTCGGCAACCATTTTTTCTTCACTTAGGCTACCCAAAAAATTCACATGGTCATCAAGTTTTAACTCTTTTATAAGTGCCCTGATATAAGCTCCATAAGTACTAATTCTCTGTACCCAACGATTTCCCCCGGTGACATCCAGTCCAGCAATTTTAAGCTGCACGTCAGGATAAAAGTCTTTTACAATAACAAGGGCTCTTAGAATTTCCTGCAAGCCGTGCCTTGGCAGATAAGCTTTGCTTATAAAAATTGAATGAGATTGCTTGTGGTCAATACTCCAAGCGGGGGAGTCGTAAAAACAGTTGCGAAGAACTTCGTTACAGAAATGATATTTCAATTCATAATTCAATGCCTTAGTATGAGAAAAGTCCCAACTTGTTCTTCCCATAATATGTACGCATCGTCGGATATATTCTATCTCATAGTCGCCCCGTTTACCAAGTTTCCTACCTACTTGAATAATAGTGTCTCCCCGTTTCAGGTCATTGAGTGTTGTGTGTCTGAGCAGACTCCAATGGTTTATGCCAGAGTAACCAAAATTCTTAATTATACTGATTAAACCCTGAATGGATACTAGATACCTTTGTTCCGGGCAAGCATTAATGCATGCCAGACCATGAGCGTATTCAGTTCCATGGATATGAATAATATCTGGATTGTATTCTTTTACTACATTCGCCCACAGTTCTTCTAATGATTTATCATAATGAGTATTAGGTCTTTCCCTTGGAAGGAGGTAATATTGAATCCCGGATTCCTGGAACTTTTGTAGTTTAAAACCATCATAGGTAGTCGCAATTGCCAGAATAATACCATCCTCCTTCACGAGTTCTGAAGCTAACGAATACATCCAGCCACCACCAACTTCAGGTACTATCCCCAATTGCTGGGAGGTATAAGGAAACTGTATGTTTGTAATCCAAAAAATTCTCATAATAACTGCAACTTTGTACTTCCTCAAATTAGTCAATCATCCTAAAAAAAAGTATACAGATCTGCTTCTGCTTTACCTTTTCTTTCGCACTTGGCCTTAAGATTCAGACGTCAACTACTGGACTGATTTGATATGGCTTTTGAGAACTTGTTATATGGCTGAATAAACAATGATCTGATTGTTTTGTCATCCATTGCCCGTAACTCATCAGAGTGGCACATTCCCACAACTAACCAAATAACTACATTAAGTAAATTATATGCGATTTGATTTTCAATAAATACCATTATCACATACCCGACCAACAATAAACCCAATGATTTTATGAATAGATTATTAGCTTTCCCCATTGCTTTAAAAATTGCCGAAACAAATATTGAAATATATAACAGAAATCCTACTATGCCTGTTTTAAGAATTATCTGCAGAAATGAAACTTCCACCACTGGTCTGCTATACGTCTGAAAAGCTTCTGACAAATAACCTGCATTCATACCCTTACCGATAAGGAAGGCCTTGTTAAAACGTAAATCTTGGAACACCTCATAGTAAAGAAAAGTCCTTGTGTCGGCATAAGGATCAAGCTGGCTATAGGCACCTTCATTCTGACCAAGTGTCATTTGAAAAACACTCTGTCCCTTTGTTCCAAGGTATAGAGATATAACAGGAATTAAAAGAATACAGAATACAATTACATTCAATAACTTCTTATTTATTTTCAGGTATAATACCAAATAGTAAGCTATTACAATCGAACTGCTTAATAGAATTCTTAAAATACCTGCTCTATTAGTTAACGAAAAGACAATGATTGAAATTGAAACTAACAGAATTAAGGCCTTCCCCCAGACTTTACGAATAGGAAAGGTGACAATTATATAGAATATAGGGAACAATAAAAACAGCTGAAGCTCAAAATAATTAATGAAGAACAGGGAAATAATTGAAACAATTACAAAATAGGAAAACAGCATTAGATTGATTGAATAGAAGTATTTCTTGTTTATTCCTGCGATGAAGAAAAAGACCGGGAACAGAGAAATTCCCATGTAATTACTTAAGAGGTATCCTTTTAATTCCTCAGTACTGCCAAGTTCTAAAAGGCTGCGCAAAAAACAAATAAATACCCATAAGATAAAGAGTTCATAAAGCCATAGAATATGCTTTCCTCTTAAATCTCTCCTCCAGTAGGTGCCGATATAAATAAAACCCATGATAAAGATCGAAGCGAAGGCAAATAAAAAGATTAAAGTATTCTTTAATATGCCCAATCCGGGTCCGTATTCGTTAAAATAGAATACAAAATGAAAAATCATCGCCAACAGAAAGCTTATCTGTATTAACTGCTTCTTGCTAAACATTTGTTATGGTGGTATTTACACAGCAATTTGTTTCATTAATGAATTCTTTGAACAATAGCTCAGTCACCGCTTCCTTAGTGGATAAAGGTGAGCAGTCACCAATTTATGCAAAGTGGCAGGGAGTATCAATGAAGCTACTAACACTATATCGAGTAACACTTCTGCAAAAACATGGATATTATTAACATGCATTTTTGCAGGGAGAACAAAATAAACCAGGCAAACACTATATGAAAAAACCTGAAGGGAATGACAGCCTAATCCGGCTAACCATTTAGAACTAAGCTGAAATGAGCTCTTTAATGTAATAGCATATATAAGATAGGCAATACAAGCGAAATTTAATATTCGTAAGATGCCAAGCGTACTTCTATCAGAAAAATAAGCTACTGCCCTATAAATAAAACTATTTTCAGGAGAATACTTTAAAATAATAAAAAACAAAAGCCCCAGCCCAGCCAAAATAATCATCCATTTTTTTACAGGTAATACATGCTTTCGATTTG
>CAZGDJ010000244.1:0-5165 GCA_964524635.1 uncultured Rikenella sp.
TACATCCTGTTGCATGTTGTAAACAGTGGCATAACTAAGATCTGCACCGTAAATACCAATGTTCACTGCCCTGCTGTAGCTTGATACATAATTCTTACCATTTGCCGGAGGATTGGCTATACCGATGATGTAACCAAGATCAAGATCACTGAGCTTCTTAACTACCTCAGCAGCAGAAGGAAGAGGATAAACATTTTCTTCTATATTCTGATCAATAACCTGTTTTTCAATCAAATTCAATTCTTTCTGCTGTTTGACTTCTTTCCTGTTTTTGCAGGAATAGACACCGGCAACTGATAGTATCATCACAGCAACCAGTATTTTTGAGAGGGTTTGTTTCATAATCTGCATTTTATTCTGTTAGATTCAGTATGTAAAAATAAAACATTTACTCTTCTGGAGGATATTTTATCTGACTATATTTTTAGCGCACTCCACTAATGACACCTCACATCATATTAACGACCACTTGAACCATCTTGTTCATCACCTTTTTTAGCTATCTTAGCACCCCGGTTAGATATTCAACAGCTGATGTGGAATTTTGATGAGGCAATACCCCGGGAAAAAACCAATTGCATAAAATATGATTGGAGAGAAAAAGTCTTCGGGAAAGCTGATATTATACCGATGTGGGTTGCCGATATGGATTTTAAAACGCCACATTTTATTATTGAAGCCATTGAAAACAGGCTAAGACATGAAATACTCGGTTACTCATTCAGATCAGACGGCTATTATAGTTCACTGATTAACTGGATTTCACGGCGCCATGCCTGGAACATTCGGAAGGAATGGGTGGAATTCAGCCCGGGAGTAGTGCCGGCACTCAGTCTTTGCACGCTTGCTTTCACTGATCTAAATGAAGAAATAATTATCCAGCCTCCTGTTTACACTCCTTTTCATAATGCAGTGATTGATCACAACCGCAGGTTGTTGTATAACAACCTCCTGAAAACTGGAGGAGGGTATGTAATGGATTACGAGGGTCTGCGTAAATTAGTTACCCCTAAAACCCGGATGATAATCATCTCAAATCCTCATAATCCTGTTGGGAGAGCCTGGCGAAGGGAGGAACTGGAAAAACTTATCGATATATGTTATGAAAAGAAGATAATTATAATATCAGACGAGATCCACTCTGACCTGATGCTTGATAAACACACTCATATTCCGTTGGCGTCACTTTCAGACAGGGCAGCTGAAATAACCATTACATGTATGGCGCCAAGCAAGACATTCAACCTTGCCGGACTCTCAACATCATCAATGATAATTCCGGATACCGAACTGCGAAATAAATACAGGAATGTACTTGAAAGACTGCATCTCCACCTGGGCAATGTGGTAGGAAATATTGCCTCAGAAGCTGCATATACTTATGGCGATGAATGGCTTGACGAATTACTCAGGTATGTTCAGACTAACGTTGAAATGGTGACCCATTATTGCCATACTCACCTGTTACAAATCAAACCCATTCTTCCTGAAGCTACTTATATGATATGGCTTGATTGCCGTGATATGAGGATGACTGGCTCTGAACTGGAGCGATTCTTTGTAGAAAAGGCAGGAATTGGTTTGAATGAGGGATCTGCCTTCGGTCCCGGGGGTGAAGGATTCATGAGAATGAATCTTGCATGTCCGCATTCAATAGTTGAGAGGGCATTGAATAATATAAAAGAAGCTAATAACAGAACAACCTGACAATGGAAAACAGAATACAGGTCAAACTTACCCTTGAAGACGGAACGATCTATCGTGGTTACTCCTTTGGAGCCAAAACACCAGCTGCAGGTGAAGTAGTCTTTAACACTGCCATGACAGGATATCCTGAGAGCCTTACCGACCCATCATACAGGGGACAGATACTGTGTCTTACTTACCCGTTAGTTGGAAATTACGGAGCCCCCGGGAAAAATGAGCAGGATGATCTTTATATGTTCTATGAATCATCCGGCGTTCATATCTCAGCACTGATCGTTTCTGATTATTCTTTTGAATATAGCCATTGGAATGCCATTGAGAGCCTCCATGAATGGCTTGAAAAGAGCAAGGTGCCGGGAATTTATGGCATTGATACCAGGGCGCTGACAAAAAGAATCCGTGAAAAGGGAGCTATGCTCGGAAAGGTTGAACCTGATGGTACAACAACAGATTTTTATGACCCTAATAAAGACAACCTTGTTGCAGAAGTGAGCGCAACCTCACGACAGGTATATGGCTCCGGCAGACACCGCATTGTGCTGGTCGATTGTGGGGTTAAGTATAACATCATACGCAACCTGCTTAAACGTGATACCACAATAATCAGAGTACCATGGAACTACGACTACAGTGTTGAAGATTATGATGGCCTCTTCCTCTCTAATGGCCCCGGAGATCCGAAAATGTGTCAGGCTACCATAAATAACATCAGATCATCCTTTTCAGGTACCAAACCTATTTTTGGCATTTGTCTCGGGAATCAGCTGATGGCCCTAGCCGCCGGTGCAGATACATACAAATTGCGTTACGGCCACCGCAGCCATAACCAGCCGGTACAGAAGGTGGGCACTGACCGGGCATATATTACCTCCCAGAACCATGGGTATGCTGTCAACAACAATACACTTACGCCAGGATGGGAGCCACTTTTTGTTAATGTAAATGACAACACAAACGAGGGCATGAAGCATACTTCAAAACCCTTCTTTTCAACTCAGTTCCATCCGGAAGCCTCAGGTGGCCCTACGGATACTGATTTTCTGTTTGATGACTTTATCGAACTGATTGAAAAACATAAGGCATAAGGCAGACTACACAGATGTTTTAAGTCTAAATCATCACTTTTGCCTTTTGCCTTATGCCTTTTTCATGATCGAATGAAAAAGCTCATCAGGTGAGGAAAACCCAAAATAAAAACCCCTTACCTTCTTAGCTCTTTCACGGATCAATTCACTGCCAGTATTCCCTATACTACCCGTATGAGTGTAAGAAGAGGTATCAGGTACTTCAAATAAACCTGATCCTATCTTTTCAGCAACGGCTTTATAAGCATCCCGGAAAGGTTCACCTTTCAGCACCATCCTGTTTGCTTCTTCAACAGAGAATATAGTGTTGTATTTTTCTTCCTTCATTATCCCCTTGTTAATAACCAGTCCTTCAAGTGATTGATTAATAACAGATATCACCTCTTTGATTTCATCAAAAGCCCCAAACAGCAATGCCTTTAACTCCTGGAAATCCCTGTTATACCCGGGAGGCGAACAGACCGTCATCATCGAAATCTCATTTGGGACAGATTGTAACCTGTTGCAGCGGGCACGTACCAGCTCAAAGAGATCAGGATTCTTCTTTTGAGGCATTATTGACGATCCTGTTGTAAATTCGTCGGCCAGTGACACGAAGCCGAATCCAGGTGACATAAAAAGCACAACATCAGAGGCAAACCTTCCTATTGTATTGGCAGCGGAGGCTATAGCCTGAGTAATAACCCGCTCAGTACGTCCCCTGCTAAATTGTGCATATGGGGAAGTTATAATAAGTCTGTCAAAACCAAGAAGTGAAGCAGTCATCTCACGATCGATGGGAAGGGAGGTTCCATACCCGGCAGCTGTACCAAGCGGAGATGCATTTACAAATGTCATCGCTGTTGCAAGTTGCTGTATATCATCACATAAACTCTCGGCGTATGAGGCAAACCATAATCCGAATGAGGAGACCATTGCCGGCTGCATATGCGTCATGCCCGGCATAAGAACTTCTTTATTTTTATCACTCAGATCGAGGAACAGATCAACAAGTTGATTCAGCTCAGATGTCAGATATGTTATCTCCTGCCTGGTCCATAAATGAATGTCAGTAAGAACCTGATCATTTCGTGAACGCCCGGTATGCAGCTTGCCTGCTGTTTCGCCAATCACCGCACGTAGCTTTTCCTCTACCATCGAATGGATATCTTCATGAGAATCATCGACTTTCAGTGCTCCTTCCGAAGCATTTTTGTAGAGCTCTGCCAGACCCTTGAGAATTTCTCCGGCTTCTTCACTACTTATAATACCACACCTGCCCAGCATTACTGAGTGCGCCATAGAGCCCAGGATGTCAAAGACAGC
This sequence comes from uncultured Rikenella sp., assembly GCA_964524635.1. GTDB lineage: Bacteria > Bacteroidota > Bacteroidia > Bacteroidales > VadinHA17 > SR-FBR-E99. Next base: position 4,098 of record CAZGDJ010000244.1, read on the forward strand.
AAGACGATCATCAAGGGCTCTGTCACGGCTGCAGGTGAAGCTGATGACAGCATCGCGTGTTTTACCTCCTTTATCCCACAAGTGCATTGGCAGACACTTTTTTCCTGTTTGCTTCCATTATAGCATGGTGAGCCATGAGACGGACTGCATTTATGCGTATGAAACCAAGACTGTCAGCCTGGTTGAACCCTCCTTCAATATCCATGCTTGATAATTCTTTGTTGTATAATGACGAAGGCGACTCACGGCCCTCAATTATTATGTTGCCTTTATATAATATCATATGAACAACGCCATCAATAACTTCCTGGCTTTTATCCATGGCAGCCTGAAGGAAATCCATCTCAGGAGAGAACCAGAAACCGTTATATACAAGCTCGGCAAAGATTGGAGCCAGCATGTTGCGAAGACGCATCACCTCACGATCCATGGCAATACCTTCAATATCCTTGTGTGCCGCATGAAGTATTGTAGCGCCGGGAGTCTCGTAGATACCTCTCGATTTGATACCTACAAACCTGTTTTCTACCATATCAAGCAGCCCTATACCATTCTCACCGCCAATTTTATTAAGGTAGATAAACATCTCAAGCGGATCGGTTACTGAATAATTATCATCATTATTGACAACCTTTACCGGAACCCCATCTTTGAAGGTCACAGATATGTGTGACTCCTTATCAGGTGCATCCATAGGCATCACCATTTTTGCCAGGATGTCCTTTCCTGCAAAATAAAGCGGATCTTCCAGAATACCTGCCTCATGGCTTATATGCATAAGATTATCATCCTCACTATATGGCTTTGATATAGAGGCTTTTACTGGTATTCTATGACCCGCGGCATATCTGATCATATCAGACCTTCCCTGGAATTGTGACAGAAACTCGCTGTCTTTCCATGGTGAAATGACTTTTATGTCCGGTTTAAGAGCATAATAGGTCAGTTCAAAACGTACCTGGTCATTACCTTTGCCTGTTGCGCCATGAGCTACATAATCTGCGCCTTCACGCTCAGCAGCTTCAATCTGCTTCCTGGCTATAAGCGGACGGGCAAGAGCTGTGCCTA
>CAZGDJ010000245.1:0-5144 GCA_964524635.1 uncultured Rikenella sp.
TTTGCCAGGCAGGAACAGTTTGATTTCTTAATATTATAAATAAATGGGATTTGAAAGCACTGGTTGTTCTTATTGACCTGACAATCTCTTAAAACAAGCCCGGAGGAGCTGTCCTGCATTAGACTAAAAATTTTTTTTGTTATTATTGCGCATCTTTAGAATTTTCTGATGAGCAATATTAAAAATGTAGTATTCGATCTTGGAGGGGTTCTTATCGACTGGAATCCCAGACATCTGTACCGTAAGATTTTTACTAATGAGGAAGAGATGGAATTATTTCTGTCAGAGATCTGCACATATGAGTGGAATATGCAGCAGGACGGAGGTAAGCTTTTTAGTGATGCTACTGCTGAATTAACTGAGAAGCACCCTGAATACAAGGACAAAATTGCCCTTTATTATGGTCGCTGGGAAGAGATGCTTGGCGGAACGATTGAAGACACTGTAAATCTGTTTCACGAGCTTAAATCGGCCGGAATGCCCCTTTATGCACTTACCAACTGGTCTCATGAAGCTTTTCCGGTAGCCTATGCCCGCTATGATTTCATGAAAGAGTTTGATGGTATTGTGGTATCAGGATTTGAAAAGTTGCTGAAACCTGATCATGCCATTTATAAGGTGCTTATTAACCGATATGAAATAAACCCTGAGGAATCGGTTTATATTGATGATAATAAAGCTAATGCAGATGCAGCTGCTGAACTTGGATTCAAATCAATTCATTTTATATCTTCTGATCAGCTCAGAGCAGAGTTGAGGGGGCTAGGCTTAGTGCTCTGAAAATCTTATCTTTAAGACCTGATTGAATCTATTTGACATGTAATGAAATACTTTTCTTCTATTTGCCTGCTGGCAGCTCTGCTGATAGCAGTGCCAGCCTTTGGCCAGAGAGATTATAAACCCGGCTATGTAATAACCAATACATTCGATACCATTTACGGAAAAATTGATCTGAAATCCAATTTCAGCAATTCCAGGGTATGTGATTTTCTTAAAGAGGAAGAACAACGTCCTGTGTCACTGTTTCCAAAAGATATTTATGGGTACAGAGTTGAAAATGATAAGTATTATATCTCCAGAGATATCCGGCTTAATGATGATACAGTATCTGTATTTCTTGAATACCTGATTGACGGTATAGTTGACCTTTACTATTATAAAGGCGTGGATGATGAGTTCTATTTTATTCAGAAAGAGGGTATAATGTATCATATATCAAATGAAGACAAAGTGATACTGAAAGACGAAGGGGTAAGCACCCTTGTTCCATACATTACCAAGACGAATCAATATATAGGAGTCCTTTCCTACCTGTTTCAGGATAGCCCTGCAATAGTAAGTGAGGTCAGGAATACACCTTTTGATTACAAATCACTTGTAACTCTGACAGAAAACTACCATAACAGTATATGCAGTGATTATGAATGCATTGACTTTACAAAATCGACTGACTTAAAACTCTTTCTTGAACTACACGCAGGAATAATATACTCAGTTATGGGAATGCGGACCTCTGGTGATTATGCATATGATTTACACCCATCATTTGGATTAAATCTCAGAATAAAACCTTTTAGAAGCCTCTATCTGTGGAATTTCGTTTTTGGTGTTGAATACTCTTATAATGATTTTTCTGAAGATTTTTTTATGACATACTTTTGGGAGAACGGAGAAAATGTAAGGATAAAAACAGATTATTCAATAGTCAGAATACCCATGGTTATTGAATACTCCTTCCCTGGCAAAAAGATACAGCCTTATATCTCGCTCGGGTACGATAATGCTTTCATTCTGAATTCCGGATATTCTGCACGTATTATCTATTCTTATCCTTACTATCCTGAGCCTGTCATAGGGCCGGAGACAGCAAATGTTATGCGAAAATACAACTCGGGTTTTTCCGGAGGCATTGGAATGAAGTGTAATCTTAACAGAGGTTCATATTTATACCTTAGGGCAGAATATGAATACAGAACGCCTGTAGTGAAAATTTCTGGTAGCATACTTGATTATTACAGGGTTAATTCCATAAAGGTAGATGTAGGGTATGGTTTTGCTTTGAAAAAGTAAGGTGTCATTTCTGTTTCGTTTCCCGTTTTTTCAGTTTTTATCAAAGGGTAGCTCCCCGTGTTTTACAGATCTAAACGGTCTTTCACTCTTAAGCCTCTGGATAACTTCGTGATAGGGGGGATAATTATGCGGCCATGGTGTATAATTATTAATAAGACTGGATAATTCGAGGGTGTGTTTTTTAAGTAATTATGATAAAATATTAAAATTTTATTAATAAAATCTCAAATAAATGTAAAAGATAAAAGATATTTAATATTTTTGCATCGAAACGTTAAAAAAATGAAACACCATAATTTTACATTATCATTTATTCATACCTCAAGGTCTGGCGGGTCAGTGTGAGAATGGTATATAGGTAATCGATTTAGTAAAGCCGTTCTCAGGAAAATCTGGGGACGGTTTTTTTATAATAAAGAAATGACAAAAGATAGCAAAGAATGAGAAATGAACGACCGGGAAAACGTGGATTATACGATCCGGAATTTGAACATGAGAATTGTGGAATAGGGTTTGTAGCTCACATTAAGGGTGATAAATCACATTTAATTATCAGGCAGGGCCTTGATATCCTTCGGAACATGACGCATCGTGGCGCTGAAGGTGCTGACCGTAAAACAGGTGACGGAGCGGGAGTCCTGATTCAGATACCCCGCGACTTTTATCTGATTCAGGGTTTCTCTTTGCCACCTGAAGGAAAATACGGAACAGGACTGTTATTCCTTCCTCAGGATAAACAGGAATCAGCCAAATGCGAAGAGATCCTTCTTAAAATTGCTAACGAGGAAAATGTTTCCCTCATAGGATTCCGGGAGGTCCCGCGTGATAATTCTGTTATTGGTGAAATCGCCAGGGCAACTGAACCATATATTAAACAGATATTTCTGAAAGCTGATCTGCCACAGGAAGATCTGGACCGCAAATTATATGTTATCAGAAAACGCACTGAAAAAGCTATCCGCAGCTCAGCCCTGAGACAGAAAAACTTCTTTTATATTCCCAGCCTGTCTACTAAGGTGCTGGTTTACAAGGGAATGCTTACTTCTATGCAGCTTGGTGAATACTACTCTGACCTTACTGATACAAGGATGCAGAGCGCTATCGCCCTTATCCATTCACGTTTCAGTACAAACACTTTCCCCAGCTGGGATCTTGCCCAGCCATTCCGCCTTCTGGGCCACAACGGCGAAATCAACACAATAAAAGGTAACAGAATGTGGATGGAGGCGAGAGAATCTATCCTCAAATCAGAAAAACTCGGTGACTTGTCAGAGATTTATCCGATAATTGAGCCTGATAAAAGTGATTCAGCCTCGCTTGATAATGTGCTTGAGTTCTTAATTATGTGCGGAAAATCATTGCCGTATGTTATGGCAATGCTGATACCGGAGTCAATAAACTCTAAGAATCCTATTTCACCGGAGCTTCGAGACTTCTACCATTACCATTCCACAATGATGGAGCCATGGGATGGACCTGCTTCACTTATATTTTCTGATGGCAGATATATAGGAGGCATGCTTGACAGAAACGGACTCAGGCCTTCACGGTATCTCATAACAACGGGTGACCTTATAGTCATGGGATCTGAAGCAGGTGTGCAGACATTCCCTCCTGAAGAAATAAGAGAAAAAGGCAGATTAAGGCCAGGAAAAATGATGCTTGTCGATACCAGGGAAGGAACGATTCTTTATGATAAAGAGCTTAAGGATAAACTTGCCGGGGAATTTCCTTACGGAACATGGATTAAACAAAATATGGTCAATCTGGAAGAGATTGAAACAGGTCATGTTGAGACACCTGATATGGGACCCGGCTATGACAAGTATGCAACGACCTTTAACTATTCAAATGAAGATATCCAGAAGCTCATACGTGAGATGGCCTCCACAGGCAAGGAGCCAATCGGATCGATGGGCAATGATGTTCCTCTTGCAGTCCTTTCTCACAATCCATTCAGGTTATTCAATTATTTCAAGCAACTTTTTGCACAAGTCACCAACCCCCCTATTGACCCTATCAGAGAAGAGTTGGTGATGACCTTGTCTGGCTATCTGGGATCGTTACAACAGAACCTGCTTGACGAGTCTCCTGACCATGTTAAAATGGTAAGATTCAAGAATCCGGTTATATCAAATACATATTTCCAGGTTGTAAAAAACCTGCGATATAAAGGCTTCTCGTCCACCACACTGCTGATGCATTTCGATGCCGGAAAAGGCGCCGAAGGTCTCCGGAGCGCCATCACGAAATTGTGTCAAGATGCTGAGAAGGCAGTTGATGATGGTAAAAACTATATTATCCTTTCAGACCGCGGCATAGATGAAAAAAATGCTCCTGTACCATCACTCATGGCAGTCTCTGCGGTACATCATTATCTGATAAAAAAACGGAAAAGGATGCAGATAGACATAGTGGTTGAGTCAGCGGAGCCACGTGAAGTAATGCATTTTGCTCTCCTGTTTGGCTATGGAGCGAGCATCATCAACCCATATATGGCGTTTGCAATCATAGACAGGCTTGTCAGGGATAAAGCTATTCAGCTTGATTACCAGAAAGCAGAAGAGAACTATATAAACTCAATTCAGAAAGGGTTGCTGAAAATAATGTCAAAGATGGGCATCAGCACTTTGAGGAGCTATCGGTCATCACAGATATTTGAAGCTGTGGGTATACATCCTGATGTAATAAATGAATATTTTGCCGGAACAGCTACCAGGATTGGAGGTATTGGTCTGGAAGAACTGGTTGAGGAAATTCTTATACCTCATCGCAGGGCTTTTATTGAAGGCCAGCAACCAGAGATGCTTATTGAAGGATTATATTCATACCGTAAACATGGAGAGCGTCATGCATGGAATCCGGATACGATTTCTCTGCTTCAATGGAGCACCAGAACATCAGATTGGAAATTATTCAAGGAATTTTCCTTCAGGGCAGACGCTGACACCTGCCAGCCTCTCTTTTTGAGGGGGATGCTAAAGACAAAGAAGAATCCTATTCCTGTGGAAGAGGTTGAGCCGGCAGAAAATATCATGAAACGTTTTGTCACCGGGGCGATGTCATACGGATCG
>CAZGDJ010000246.1:0-5136 GCA_964524635.1 uncultured Rikenella sp.
TAGTTGCCCAGTTTAACAGGTTATCAAGCAACTGATAAGTGCTTCTGGAAATCTCCTCCTGAGATGAAAGAAAATGGTTGAAAGTATTCTGGTCCATGCTTTCCGCTTTTGCTATCGTTTCGGAAATCTGGGCCAAAGTACCGATAGGCCCTCTGAGATCATGTGCAATAATTGAAAGCAGCTTTTCTTTTGTGGCATTAGCTATCCTCAGTTCAGATTCAATTCTTTTGAGAACATCAATATCAGTATGAGTGCCAATGGCTCTCAGGGGCTTGCCGTCTCTGTCACGTTCTGTGACTTTGCCCTTATCGATAATCCACTTCCATGTTCCCGATTTGGTAAGTAACCTGTGAGTTGTCTCGTAAATATCGGTTTTGCCAGATAGGTGTTCCTCCAGTTTTTTATTTATTAAAGGCATGTCATCAGGATGCAGAAGCTTTTCCCATGTTTTTACACTTGGTTCAATCTCTCCTTTATCATATCCCAGCATCCTGCACCAGATGTCATTATAAAATACTTTCCCGGTAGGTATATCCCAGTCCCATAACCCGGTTTCAGTATTGTCAATTGCAAGTTTCAGCTGTTGTTCACTTTCTGACAACTGCTTCTGTATTATAATTCTTTCAAATGTATTGGAGACAATATTTGAAATTGCCCTTAAAAATTCCACCTCATTTGGCTCCCATTTTCTGTTTTCAACAAATTCAAAGAAGCCTATAGACCCGAACATTTTCTCCCTGACGTACAGGGGAAAGGCCAGAAATGATTTCACCTCAGATAATTTCATTATCCGTTTAAGATCTTCAGGAAGTTCTCCAATATCTGTACAGAGAATTTTACCCTGTTTATCCAGAAGCGTTTTCCATGATGGGATCAGATCATATGAGATATCATGCTGGTTCTCATTCAGTGGCTTTATTCCCTTCTTATGCCATTCGTAAGTTATTGTGGAAACCCTTCTTTCATCATCATCTTCCAGAATCATGATATGACTTAATTCTGTATGCCTTCCTATTACCCATATAACACCGTCAAGCTTTTTTTCAATTTCATGAACGGAGTTTAAGCTGTTAGAAATATCTGCCAGAAGGGTTCTTTGTTTCAGTGTATTCTTTAACTTATTCTCGGTAAGCTTTAGCTGGTTTATATTGCTGCATGATGTAAGTACATAATTATGAGTCTGTATCTGAATCTTTGACACTGTTACCTCGCAGAATATTCTCTGGCCTGATTTTGTAAGGATGACCTGTTCTTCATTCTCAATCTGCTCATTGTTAATAAGCCTCTGCAACATGATGCTCCTTAGGGTATAATCCTCATATAAGTTCAGATCCTTTGAGCTTTTTCCAATTACTTCATCTTTATCATATCCAAGGGTCTTCAGAAACTGTTTATTAACGTCCAGAATAATACCACTTTCTATTTCAGATATTATCATCAAGGCCATGCTGTTGTTAAATACCTCTCTGAATTTTCCTTCAGATAACGCAAGTTCAGACAGGTTCCGGCTTAGACCGATAAGTACTTCCTCATTATTCCATACTCCCTGGTACACCCTTGTTTCAACCGGGATATGCCTGTTATCTTTAGATAAAAGCGGTATCGGGCAGGTCTCGCATTGACCGGCGAGCATATCCCTCACAATCTCACCTGCGCGGTCTCTGAATTCCGGAGGATGGACCATCAGAACGCTCAATCCCTTGAGTTCATCCTGGCTATAACCGAGAATGGATGTGACAGCATTGTTTATTTCTTTAATGTTGCCATTAAGATCAAGGATAAAGAGAAAATCGGTAATATGATTGAAAAAAGCCCTGAGACTATTGTCCTGAGTCTTCATGAGTTCCAAAATCTAAACCAACAGTCAAATGTCAATATTCCGCTATATAAAGTTAGAAAAAGATCGGACAGATGAACAAGTAGTTAGGTAATATTTTCTATCCATAAGAATCTTGATAATCAGTCTTTTATGTTAGCTATGGTTCTTATTAGATCGGCAGCCCATGAGAATATATTATTACGGATTATCACCAGTCTCATTTGTTTCATTCGCTGGCCTTGTTCTTCGGGCGACATTTCAAGTGCCAGCTTGATTGCATCAGCTGATTTTTCAATATCATAGGGATTTACGATTATTGCGCCCTGAAGTTCCTGGGAGGCTCCGGCGAAGCGGCTCAGGATAAGGGTGCCGTCGTTCTGGCTTCTGGCAGCAACAAACTCTTTAGCAACCAAATTCATGCCATCATGAAGTGAGGTTACCATGCAGAAGTCAGCAGAAGAATAAAAGGGAGCTATTTCTTCGTGACTGTGATGCCGTTTCAGCAGGAGTATTGCCTTCCAGTTTTTTGTCTTGAATCGCCAGTTTATCCTGTTAGCCTCAATTTCAACCGCGTTGACCATATCTGAATAACTTTTCAGGAGAGTACGACTGGGAGCTCCTATCTGCACAAAGGTCAGTTTCCCGATGTAGGAGGGATTTTTTTCGAAGAAGCGTTCAATAGCCAGGAACTTTTCAATTATCCCTTTTGTGTAGTCAATCCTGTCAACGCCGACACCTATCAGCTTTGCAGAAATGCCATACTCATCAAGCAGATGTCCGCGTTTAACTTTTGGAGCGTTATTGTCAAAGTCCTTTAATGTAAAATCAATGCTTATCGGGAAGGGTTTGATAAATGTTGTCTGACCTCCCATCTTAACCGTGAAATTGTCCCATATGACCCTTGCTTCAAGCGCGTTGTTAACTGTTTCAAGAAAATGATTGCAATGATATTGGGTGTGGAATCCTATCAGATCAGCACCAAGCATCCCTCTGAGAATTTCTTTTTGCCACGGGCATATGCCGAAAGACTCAGGATTGGGCCATGGGATATGCCAGAAGATTGCCACCCTGGCACCAGGTTTTCTCTTTTTTATCAATGCAGGCAGAAGTGCAAAATGAAAATCCTGGATAAGAATGAATGGCCTCTCCTCATTTTGTGTTTCAACCAGTACTGCTTTTGCAAAGTCCTCATTTACTTTTTTATAGTATTGCCAGTCATCCATCCTGAAAGTGGGTCTTGTATGGGCAATATGGCACAAAGGCCAGAGACCTTCATTTGAAAAACCGTAATAGAAATGGTCTTCTTCCTCTTTTGTCAGCCAAAGTCTCTTCAGGGTATATTTCGGGTCTTCGGGCGGGACCTGAACTTTATCTTCCTTATCAACCGTTTCTCTGTCAGCATCACCTGTTCCTGCTGCTATCCATAGACCACTGCAGGCTTTGAGTATCGGCTCCATGGCAGTGATCATACCGCTAGCCGGCACAATGCATCTCACTTCCCGTCCATCATGAATATGCATATAGGGCTCCCTGTTTGAGACAACAATCAGCCTCTTATCCCGTATCAGCTTCTCGATCTCTATCTTAAGTCTCTCCGGTGTCCATATTGCTTCAGCACTTGTTCTTAACCTTGCTTCTTCCATCGCCATGGCCTTGGCTTCATTCATTGCCCGCGTCATCTGCTCTATCTCCTTATGAAGCGGAGCAAGGAACCCTTCAGGGGGCTGTTTCTTTTTAGTATGTGTGCTGCCTGTACGCTCTGCTTTAATCCAGTCAACAATCTTATTGAGCGGGCTTAATATCCTCCAGTTAATAATAAGCACTGTCACAAGTGAAACCAGAAAGGCCTGAACGAACCACCTTATCAGATTCCTAAACCAGATATCATGGATTGTCTTGTCAATATATTCGGCATCAGAATAAATTGCCAGAGCTACCTTTATGCTGTCTCCATTATCAGGCTTCCTGATATACTGATAAATATCCTGCCCGTCAAATGTTATAAAATTGCCTTTCGAGGTATCGGCCACTACCGCTTCTGAAATATAATCGGATGTAAAGTTTATAAACTCCTCATTATTTCCCGTACTGATGATATTTTCATTATTGTAGTAAAAAGCAATTCCGAACAGATTGTATTTTGCACTGATGCTGTCTGCAAAATCCCTGATTTTTTCCCTGTCCTGCTGTTCTGCATAATAAGCCCGGGCCTGATAAATTTCTCCGGCTGTAATAGCAGAGATATTCTCTATATCGGTATTAAGCTTTTTCCTTTCTTTATGAGCCTGATAATAAGTAAAACCTGTTGCAACCAGACCAACAGCACAAATAATAGATAATATGAGTGTTAGCGTGATTCTCATTAGGATAATAGTTTTAAGAGTGATAGAACTTCTTTGACACCGTTAAGCTTATATTTAGCAGAGGATATGCCATTCCCGACCTTTATCGTAAATGCATTTGCATGGTGCATCGAATACTCAAACATCTCTTCATCAGTTACATCATCTCCGACAGATAGCACAAAATCATAGAAATGACTATCTAGGATCTTGTCAAGGGCAATACCCTTGCCAATATCACAATTCATTACTTCGACGACTTTATTCCCATCCAGTACTTTCAATCTCTTTAATACTGCTGTCTTTTCAAGGTTCTGAATAAGATCCCTTGAAAACATGAACCCTGCATCGTTTTCTGCATTCCTGTAATGCCATGCTAATGAGAATTGTTTCGTTTCAACATAAGATCCGGGACACTTCATCATCATCCTCTCCATTTCTTTTATAACATGTCCCTGCCATCTTTTATTGTCAACAGTATCTTTACGCCATGTTCTATTCTCCCTGACCAGAGCCCCGTGTTCTGCAATAGTATCAATATTAAGAGAGCCTAGTAACTGGTCAATATCATCCTTACTTCTTCCTGTAATGACGCATATCTTTATACCGGGCTTGTTTGCCAGTTTTTCCAGAGTATTGACAGCCTGTTCAGACAGACATGCTCTGGAAGGAACAGGATTAAAATCGACGAGTGTCCCGTCATAATCAAGCAAGATAAGCCTGTCATCTGAATTGTTGAATTCCTGTATCAGATTTTGTATTTCACCTTCAGTCATAATTCCGGCTTTTGTGTTATCAGAACCTGGGCATGAACATCATGAACCGGAGCCGTAAATACAAATATACCAAATAATTGCATACAGATGACAGATCATAAACGTTCCATTCTGTAATAATCTGCAGTCTGATATAGTTTTCATTACTATCTTAGTAATAACTTTTGGACTAGTAAAAAAGATAAATATGTAGGATTAG
>CAZGDJ010000247.1:0-5130 GCA_964524635.1 uncultured Rikenella sp.
TCTATGCTTCAAAGGGAAAGGATGAAGGAAAAATAATTGACTGGCTTGAAGGACTTAGTGAATCAATATTCAACCCCGGGTTTTCAAATTCCGAAATAGAGAAATATATTGAAGTATCAGGACTGCTGGCTATTGATAATACTATTTATAGTGCCGGTTCCATAAGATGGAAAGCTAAAAGCGGAAGTGTAAGTGTAGAAAGAGACACTATTTATAAGATAGTGTTGAGGGATGCTACCGTGACCTGTTATCTTGCTAAAGACAGTACGGAGATTTATAACTTCAATGGCACCTTCTACCCGGAACAATTTCTGCTTCATTGCAAATCCGGTCTTGTAACGTGGGAAAAGGCCGGTTATGACCGCAGCAAAGCAAGTGCTACTGTTTATGATTTTAATATTGATGTCACAAAGAGTGAATTCAAGTGCGATTCTTCCTTTCTTACCCATTCTACATACTTTAAAGAACCTGTGCAGGGAAAGCTGACAGATAAAGCGACTCACATAATTTCACCCGAGAAAGCATCTGTACCATTGTTTGAGACAAATGAGACCAGCTTCGTAATTGATGACATTTATGAAGGGGTCAATTATGCCGGTGGTCTTACACTTGAAGGAGCACTTGTGCGTGGAACAGGATCACCATGGTATCCGGCAAGCATCAGCCTCCTTCGCAACGACACACTGTACGTGCGTGTCAAGGCAAGGAATTTTATACTGTCTCAGAAGAGTATAACAAGCAGTGAAGCCTCCGCAACACTTCTTTTTGAACGTGACTCTATTTTTCATACTAACCAGGGATTTTCTTACAACACTGCCACCCGTGAGGTAAGTCTTTTTCGCACGCCCAGTCCTTTATCCAGAAGCCCGTTTTTTGATTCTTTTCACAATATGGATCTCTATTTTGAGAACCTTTTATGGGACATGGATAACTCATATATTAAATTGTCCCGTACCATGGGTTCATCAATAGGTACGGCAAGATTTGAGTCTGTTTCTTTCTATAATGAGTCTATGTTCTATAAGTTAATGCGCCTAGACGATGTTCATCCTTTCTATCGTTTGCGGGATTTTGCAAAGTACTACGGCTCAGATGTATTTCCACTTGACGCGTTCGCAAAACATTTAAAGATGCCTATTGAACAGGCTACTGCGCTTGTTATTGAATTATCCAATAACGGATTTCTGTTCTATGACCGCTATTTTAATGAGGTGACAATTAAAAAGAAACTGGATGATTATATTGTTTCATTTGCAAAAAGAAAAGACTATGATGCAATTAATATTTTAAGTGAAGCCAGCGGACAGGAAGAAAACGCGATTCTTGACCTTAAAAGTTACCGGCTCAATGTAAGCGGTGTCGATTATGTATCACTCAGTGACTCACAGAATGTTTCAATAGTGCCTTACGGAAAAAAGATATCAGTTGGCAGAAACCGGTCCATTTCTTTTGATGGCAAAGTAAACGCCGGTCTTTTCACTATCTATGGCAAAGAATTCACCTTTAACTATGACACCTTTTTTATAAGACTCCAGAAAATAGATTCTATTCGCATTGCTGTTGAGACTGATAAAAAAGATGCTTACGGAAGACCGATCATTAAAAGGATTGATAATTTGATTCAGCTGGGAACCGCAGAGTTGTTTATTGATGACCCCAGAAACAAATCAGGTTTAAAAAGCTTTAAGCAATACCCGATAATAAATGCTGTTACATTCTCTTACATCTTTTATGATAAAATACCGGGTTTGGAAGGAGTCTATCCATCTCAGGACTTTTATTTCCGGGTTGATCCGTTTACCTATAATAACATAGATCACTACACTAATACTGAGATAGCACTTAACGGAGAGTTTGTCGGCAGTGGTATTACAGAGCCTATGAGGCAGGTACTGACCATACAACCAGACAACTCACTGGGTTTCTCAATGACGGTACCACCTGAAGGCATACCTGTCTTTAATGGAAGGGGGACTATTTATGACCACCTGAGCATGAGCAACTCAGGATTAATCAGCAGCGGGAAGATGACTCATCTGACATCAACCGCCGTTGCTGATACATTCCGGTTCTTTCCTGATTCGATGAAAACCAGAGCATTAAGCTTTACTATGGCACCTGACCCTGCTCGCCGGTTCCCGACATTGAACTCAACTGATGTTGACATTAAATGGCTGACAGGTCCTGATGAATGGCATGTGGTCAATAGTCAGAAAAAAGTGTTTGACATGTACTCAAACGGCACAACAATGGATGGATCATTGGTGCTGAGACCTGAAAGCCTTGATGGCAAAGGTGCAGTTAATTTTGCTGACGCACGTATCACATCAGAGACATTCAGCTTCGGAGCTAACAGCTTTGATGCTGATACTTCGGACTACTATCTTAAGGCTCTTAGAGGAGACGGTTATGCCTTTGTCGCTACTGATGCCAACAGTCATGTTAACTTTGAAACTCAGCATTCAGCCTTCAGCCTGAATACAGATTCGTCGTTGGTAGTATTCCCCGAGATAGAGTATATCTCCAAGATGACGAACTTCGACTACGATATGAAGACCAAGGTTCTGAATATGTGGCAGCGAGGCAGGGAATCAACAACCCTCATGCCGGCTGAGGAACTGATGAAAGTAACACTTGGCCAGGTGGAAAAACCAACGTTTCTTTCAACAAATAACATGAAAGATACTGTGAAATTCCAGTCTGGCAATGCATCTTATTACCTGCAGCAGGAATATGTCAAAGTCGAGAATGTCAACTATATACCTGTCGCTGATGCTCTCATACAGCCCGGTGGCGGGACAATATTCATATCCAAAGGTGCAAAGATAAGAGAAACAGACAGTTCCATTGTAGCAATTAATAACAAGCACTTAATACATTCAGCGAAAATAAGCATTGAAAGCAGTGCTGAATATAGCGGAACAGGTTTGTACAATTACACTGATGCAGAAGGAAATGTACAGGTAATAGACATGAAGCAGATACGTGTTGATACTATGGCCACACGCGCACAAGGCTTTATCCCCGTTTCGCAGAATTTTACCCTCAGCCCGGCATTTACGTTTGCAGGTGATGTGGATCTGAGATCATCACGTGATAATCTGAAATTCACAGGTTCATCCGGCATTGTCACTAACTGTGCCAACATAAATAATATGCCTGTGAAGTTCAGTGCTGTAATTGATCCAAATAATATACTTATACCTGTTGATGAAAAACCAATGGATATAAATGATAATCTTATTTTTTCAGGCACATTCATAACCCTTGACTCTGCAGGAGTATACGGAACATTCCTGTCTGAGCGCAAATCATGGAGTGATAACCCGCTTATCAATTCCAACGGATATCTCTTTTATGATAAAGGATCTGGCAAATACCGGATAGCCTCCCTGGAGAAACTCTCTGATCTGAGCATGAATGGCAATATGGTATCTTTTGATAAAAACTACTGCATCCTGGGAAGTGAGGGAAGAATAAATTTCGGGACTAACTATGATCATTTGAAAATGGAGAGTTCCGGAAAAGTAATACAAGTCACAGACTCTTCTTCTGTCAGCATACAGTCAATACTTGGTTTCACGTTCTATTTCAGCCCTGAAGCTCTCAAAATAATGTCAGACGAGTTCAAGATGATACCTACTCTCAAACCTGTCAACCTGTCAACCGAGTTTTACAGTAAAGGTATGCGCGACTTATTAGGAGTTGAAGCTGCCAGAGCTCTTGGTGAAGAATTGCAGCTTTTTGGCGTGGTCAAGAGTCTTCCTAAAGAATTTACGTACCAAATGCTGCTTAACGACGTAACACTGGAGTGGAATCCAAACACAATGTCATTTATTTCAAAGGGGAAAATTGGCGTCGGCTTTGTCGGCAGCCAGTTTCTTAACATATATGTTGACGGATATATCGAGATACAAAGGAAAAGATCAGGAGACCTGCTTGACATTTATCTGAAAGCCAATAATGACACATGGTACTGGTTCTCATATTTCAGAGGTGTATTGATGAGCTCTTCTTCCAACCTTTCATATAATTCTCTGATCAGCAGTCTGAAAGAAAGTGCCAGGAAACATCCGCAGTCAAATGCTCGTGTTCCGTACAAGTACATGATTGGTCTCCCTGACAGACTTGCAAGGTTCCTTCGCAGAATGGAGAGCGGAGGCTATATTGAAGAAGAAGGGAATAATTATTAGAAATTTTTCACTGCACCCCGGCTTCCGAACTCAATTACCTCCATATCAGACACTTTGCCGACTTCAATACTGAAGCGTAAAAGAGTCATGACTTTATGAATGCCTGTCTTGCCTGATGATCCCGGGTTTATGCAGAGCATGTTGTTAGCCTTATCAAAAATGACTTTCAGGATGTGTGAATGTCCGCACACAAAAATGTCAGGTTTATATTCCATTATAAGGTTCCTGGCACGATGATCATAGTGGCCCGGATATCCCCCGATATGAATTAAAAGGACCTTTTTACCCTCAACAGTAAAAAGAAGGTGCTCATGTGTGGCACTTCTGACCTGGTAATTGTCACAATTACCCCAAACTGCCCTCAGAGGTTTAAAAGCTTCAAGTTCAGTTATCACATCCATATTACCAGCGTCTCCGGCATGCCATATCTCGTCAACTCCTTCGAAGTGTTTATAAACATCCGGAGCAACCCATCCGTGAGTGTCAGAAAGGATACCTATTTTCATCTTTGAGCCGGAAAAATATTTTAAGGCTTAAATTTCTATAAATTTGTATAAAGATCACGCATTATGCAAATTTATTATTGTACAAATATTGAGGGAAACAAAGCTTCATTCAGCTTTGAGGAATCGGGCCATTGCATAAGGGTTCTTCGTATGAAAAAAGGTGATGCAATCAATTTCACAGATGGAAAAGGGAATCTTTATACAGGATTAATTGTTAACGCCGATCACAAACAGATGGAGTCCTCAATTGTATCTGTTAATAATGATTATGGGAAGCGTGATTACAGGATTCATATAGCAATCTCTCCTCTGAAAAACAGTGACAGGCTTGAATGGTTTATAGAGAAGTCTGTTGAGATTGGCCTTGATGAGATAACACCTCTTATTTGTTCACATACAGAGAAAATACGCATAAAAAAAGAAAGGCTTGA
>CAZGDJ010000248.1:0-5117 GCA_964524635.1 uncultured Rikenella sp.
GATTGGCAAAAGGCATTTCACCTGCCGAGATGCGTTCTTTGTTCATGGAATCAAAGCCCTTACGGAAAAGCAAGATTTCACCTCTTATAATAAAAGACGAAGGGAAGTTGCCGGTAACCAGTTTGACCGGAATGCTTCTTATCGTCCTGATATTTGAGGTTACATCATCACCTTTGGTACCATCACCTCTTGTTACTGCCTTTGTAAGCTTTCCTCCCTCATATGAAAGGCTTATAGAAACGCCATCATACTTTAATTCACAAACATATTCCGGAGCAAAATCCAATAGCTTTCTTGTTCGTTCATCAAAATCCCTTAATTCACCTTCATTGTACGTATTACTAAGTGAAAGCATAGGATATGGATGATCTGCCTGGACAAACTCGACAGTAAGATCACTCCCGACCCTCATGGTAGGAGAGTCTTCGGACTTCAATTCAGGAAAATTCTTTTCAATTGTTTCCAGCTCGTTCAAAAGGATATCAAACTCAAAATCAGATATAACAGGCTGGTTTAAAACATAATAGTTATGATTATGCTCCTCAATTATCTCTCTAAGCTCCTGCACTCGTTTCCTCGCATCAGCAGTTCTCATATACTCTTTCCTGAATTAAGTGATTTTACCATCTGCCTGGAATTGGTTCCCCACAAACACATTTTCCCTTGTTAATCTTATTTGAAATGATGCTGAATCCGGTCCTCTCTACTACCTTTTGCCTGCACACCGGACAGACAGTATCATCTGTGGCTGCACCGGGTACATTACCTGTATAAATATACCTGAGGCCTGCTTCCTGTGCTGCTTTTACTGCGGTATTTAGAATGGAAAGAGGAGTAGGAGGAAGATTTACAAGCTTATATTGCGGATGAAACCTGATGAAGTGAAGGGGTATATCCCTGAAACCATTGGAAACCAGCCATTCACACATCAGCTTTATCTCATCAGGTTTGTCAGTCCATCCGGGGATTATAAGGTTTGTTATCTCCAGCCACACACCTTCATCCCTGTAAACCTTAAGAGCATCAAGTACAGGCTGCAATTTTCCGCCGTTAAGCTTCAGATATGTGGAATCGTTGAACGACTTAAGATCAATGTTTGCTCCGTCAATGAACCGACATAGCTCTTTCAATGGCCCTGGCTTAATGTAGCCGTTTGAGACCATAATATTCTTTAAGCCTTCTTTTCTCGCCAGCTGTGAGGTATCATAAACATATTCGTAGAAGGTCACAGGTTCTGAATAAGTATAAGAAATTGACTTGCAGTTATTGGCTAAGGCATTGCCTACTACATCAGACGGTGGCAGATCATAGTTCTCAGTTTTTTCAGGTGATGTTTGTGAGATAGTCCAGTTCTGGCAGTTAAGGCAGGCAAGGTTACACCCTGCAGTCGCTATGGAGAAGGTTTTCGATCCGGGTAAAAAATGATACAGGGGTTTCTTCTCTACAGGATCAACATTTACAGTGCATGGATTGCCATAAGCTATGGTATAGAGCTTTGACCCCCTTACTACGCGTGATCGGCAGTCACCATATTCTCCCTCTTTTAACGTGCATTCATTTGGACATATCCCGCAGGCAGTCCCTTTTGCACTTTCTTCCTGATACATAGCTAGTTTTTCTTTCGGAGGGTATTCCTTGCCTGCCATGATAGCC
This sequence comes from uncultured Rikenella sp., assembly GCA_964524635.1. Classification (GTDB taxonomy): domain Bacteria; phylum Bacteroidota; class Bacteroidia; order Bacteroidales; family VadinHA17; genus SR-FBR-E99. The sequence goes on from CAZGDJ010000248.1 coordinate 1,654, forward strand.
GGAGTAAGGAAACCTGCCGCAACTGCCAGCGAGCCCTGCCTGGTAAAAATCCTTCTTGAGATTTTTCTTCTATTGAGTATCATTGACATACAGATCTTGCCTCAAAAGTATAAAGCTAATGCTTAAAGATAACTGATACAAGTGCCACTGATGTTAAAATGAATGCTGATAATATAAATGATGCAGAAGTTATTCCAGCCAGTGGTACCAGTACTGTTGATACTAACATATATCCCAAAGCCGCACCTGCAAGATCTGATGCATATATCTTTCCCGTAAGATTTTTCCTTGAATCCGTCGTCAATATCATATAAATATTTCCTGTTATGAATCCGGCAGTCAGCAGAGCCACGGATATGGTAGAAAGAATCAACCAGGGATTTGATCTGACCATCAGGCCTGCAAGAATGCCCGTCAGGGAATATAAAAGCGCAAGCGCCAATCCACTTGCAATTAATGAATTTCTTTTAAAAGTGACTTTTCTTGATGCCCCGATAGCCAAACCTGCCATTAAAAGAGTAAGTACAACTGTTGAAAGCAGATAAATGCTTCCTGCCGTCATCTGAAGAATAAAGATCATGATCATGCCATAACCTGCCAGCCCGGCTGATGCAGAAAACATTAACATACCTCCGCGACGGATAAAAAAGAAGGGGGCAATCATCAGCAGAATAATGGCAATTATTGCCGAAGATCTGACTCCGCGCATCTCAAGGTCAAGAGAATTATTGAACCATGTGGATACCGGTTTAAGAGCTGTGTTTAAACCTGATGATCGATCCACCTGCGAAAGAATTATTTCACTGTTCGTTCTAATATCATCGTCGTCAAGATAAAATCCGTTTACGTACTCATTTTTTATGCCGTTCTTTTCTATTAGCAGCGAGATATCGGTTGACAGAGAATCATCAGATGCAATTACATACAATTGAGAACCGGGGATAATAATAATATTCGAGAAGACTTTCTTCAGACTGTTATAAATAGGAGAAAAGCTCCTTTTATAACTTTCCGGAGAATATTTATAATAGGGTAAGGGAGTGCACATAAATACTCCGCCTGGTGACAGATGAGATTTGATTTCCCGGAAATACTCCAGAACAAAGTACCTGTTTATTGACAAGGTGGAAGGGGGCGGAAGAAGCTGAATAATTGTGTTATAAAGTCCCTTGTTCTTCCTGAAATACCTCACTGGATCAGACGTGACTATCCTGAGATCAAGGTTATCCGAAGACATATTAGCTGCATTCTCAACATCAATTATTCCCGGATCATGCTCAATATATACCACCTCTTTGACATCATATTTCTTAATCTGGTCAATATGTTTCCGGATACCACCTGAGATTAATACTATCTTCTCATTATTTTTTCTTTGCGAAAGTGTGTAGTGAATATCTTCTTCAATTCTTGCAACATCACCGGAGAAGAACAGGGGTCTGTGATCATAAAAAACAGTTCTCTCTCCGCCATACATACCGGAAGTGATATTCCCATATGGCGTATCCACTGATGTTTCCACCTGTACCCCCTTTAACAAAATACCTCTTATGAGATTATCAGGTTTAATGATGAAAAGAATGATTAGAAAAGAGAATCCGAGGATCCATGAAACAATTTTTAATTGCACAGACTTATAAAGAAGTGTAATAACTGACAGCGATACAATTATCAGAACTACAAAAAATGTTTGGAAATTGGGGATTAAAGCTGACAAAAAGATAGTGGTGAAGATTCCTGCTGCAACTGATCCTGCTGTTTCAAGGCTAAAACTATTGCCTGGCAGATACCTGCCTGAAGCCAGCCTTAAACCTGTAAGTCTTATAAATATAAATGAAGAGAAAAATGTTACAGGTGCAACAGCCAGGGAGATAATTGCCAGTGTCTTAAGAAATGAGGGGATTTCGCCTGGTTTTAGAATAATGATTGTGACGCACAAATAAGATAAAACGGAAAGTATCAGGCTTGAAATGAATATCAGCATCAGGCTGATCATTGAGGTGGTTTTATTTCTTCCACCGTAAATGGCTCCAAGCGAAGAGATTATCAGCCAGAGCCAGAGAAATACACCGGTTGATATTTCAGATCCGCCACCAAGTATTGATGCCTCACGCAGCAGTAAAAACTGCACCGCTGAACTGGCAAAACCGATAACAAACAAAAGAGAGCCCGCAACTGAACGATTATTCTCCGAAAACATATGCTTCATAAGTATATATCTCGGCGCTTTTCCATCCATCCCATCCGATGCCGGCTTTATCACGGGAGCAGTAGCCCAGAAATTCTGTAACGCTCCAGCCTCGCTCTGTTGCAACCTGTGGCAGAAGGGTCCCGGCAGACATACCCTTCTTAACATAAATACCGTGTTTACCGATCTCTATATCACTTATGTCATCGATTTTTATCATCGGACTCAGAACAGAAATTTCAATGTGGATCAGAGGATATTCCTTTGAAGTCAGATCCGGGAATCTCGGGTCGCCAAAAGCAGATTCCTGAGCCATGACGAATACAACCTTATACAACGGATCCGGAGATGTGAAACGTCCGATACAGCCCCTCAGGTTACCATTAATGGTAATTGTGACAAACGCTCCAAGGGGCTCTTTAAGGCGGGGTGTAAGTAATGTTAGATCAACCGTTGAGGGAGCGGTATTCTGAAGCCTGGAGCTGATGGCATTACGAGCAATCCCCAGAAGAGTCTTTTTTTCGATTTCAGAAAGTGTAAATACCTTCTTCTCTGTTTTAGTAACAAATGATTTATCTGCTGACTCGAGGGCAATTGCATTATAACCTACAACCTTATCCTTGCCGGAATAACCCGAGTCACCTGAATTGCTGTATTCAACGAGCCTGTATTTTATATCACTCCTGCCCGAAGTGAGATACATAAGAACCAATCCTCCCGGCCATCCGCACATAGCTGTACCCAGCCCACTGATACCAGTCGTTTCCGGCTTGATAACTGATTTAATGAATGTGTCAGGATTGCCACTGATAATTGCATTTGCTGTCAGCCTGTCAATAATCATAGCATCATCATAGGAAGGGTAATGTGAGAAATCACTGCTGATGATGAAGAGATTCTTATCTGTGAAATATGGTTTAAGGTCCGTGGCAATAGCTTCCAGAATGCTGCTGGTTCTGGTCCCTATTAATATCGGAATCACCGGGATCGATTTCTTGAAATGATATTGAATGAATGGAAGCTGAACTTCAAGTGAGTGCTCAGCAGCATGTGATTCATCATTTTTGAATATCCATTTACTCTCATTATCAAGTTTTTCTCCGAGCTCACTATTGACTTTTACAGCACCCAGGGGAGTAATCATATCACCGGAAGTAAATATAGCTGCGCCTTCATAGGCGTGCCTGTGACTTGTTCCGATGAGGAAAATGTTATCATAGCCTGCATCGGAAGAAATCGCACTGAAGGCAGCTGCCGCGGTATGACCTGAATATAC
>CAZGDJ010000249.1:0-5113 GCA_964524635.1 uncultured Rikenella sp.
TGAACAGAAGAAAGAGATAGGATTGCTTTTAAATGATCTTAAACAATTTGCCACAGACAAATACAATACATCAAAGGAGCGTCTTTCTTCCGTGGAGTTTTCTTCATCTGAAACGGATCTTACAATGCCTTCAGTCCCTTTTGAGGGAGGATCCCGACACCCAATATCAATAGTAAGGAAGGAGATTATTGATATCTTTTCCCGTATTGGTTTTACAGTTTCGGAGGGACCAGAAATAGAAGATGACAATCATGTATTTTCAAAGCTGAACTTTGCATCTGATCACCCTGCCCGTGATATGCAGGATACCTTTTATATAGAGAAAGCTTCAGGCGTAGAGTCAGATCCACATGATGTTCTTCTGAGGACACATACTTCTTCAGTTCAGGTAAGGGTTATGGAAAACCAAAAGCCCCCTATAAGAACCGTTTCTCCCGGAAGAGTATTCCGTAATGAGGCTGTTTCTGCGCGGGCTCATTGTATATTTCATCAGATCGAAGGACTCTATATCGCTGAAAATGTTTCATTTGCAGACTTAAAACAAACACTTCTGTATTTTGCCAAAGAGTTTTTTGGACCTGATGCCAATATAAGGCTAAGACCATCATTTTTTCCTTTCACTGAACCATCTGCTGAAATGGATGTAAGCTGTAATCTTTGCAGCGGTAAGGGCTGTAATGTATGCAAGGGCACTGGCTGGCTTGAGGTTCTGGGCTGTGGTATGGTTGATCCTAACGTACTTTCTGTTTGTGGTATTGATCCTGTAAAATACTCCGGCTTTGCTTTCGGGATGGGTATAGAGCGCGCCGCGATGCTTAAATACAGGGTAAATGATCTCCGTCTTTATTTCGAAAATGACATCCGGTTCCTTAAGCAATTCCGGACGGAGATAATTTGACCTGTTTACTGATTCTTGTCATGTATACCCCTGAAAAAGTGCTAAAAGTCACTTTTTTTAGCGTTTTTCTGAATAAATCCAACACTATTTGCAATCTTTGTGCTTATAAAATATGACCTGATGAAACAACATGATTGTGCCATATCATTTTGTGACAAATGTGCTTTTGAAACCAATTCTGTCTTTCGTTTTCTTACCAGAGACGAGATGGATCGTCTCAATTTTGAAAAAGATTTCAGGTGTTATAAAAGAGGTGACATCCTATATAATGAGGGTAACAGAATCAGCGGTTTTTATTGCATCAACTCCGGAATAATCAAAGTATTTAAGACCGGAGTAGATGGCAAAGAGCAGATAATCAGGTTTGCCCGTAAAGGTGAAATTATTGCTTACAGATCTGTTCTGAGCAACGAGCCGGCATGCACATCAGCAAAAGTAATTGAGGACTGCCAGGTATGTTTTATTCCCTCGGAACTTCTTATTCAGTTTGTCAAGACCAACCCGGCTTTCTCTTTTGAAATAGTAAAGCTAACATGCCACGAGCTTGCCGAGGCTAATTCCTACATCACCGATATCGCCCAGAAGACTGTAAGAGAGCGAGTTGCTGAGGTATTGATACAGCTTGTAAAGGACTTCGGGCTTGATGATCAGAAATATCTGCGCATTTCTCTTACCAGGGAAGAGCTGGCAAATATTGTCGGAACTGCAACAGAATCAGTAATCAGGTTGCTGTCTGAATTCAAGAGTGATAAACTGATTGAGCTTAACGGGCGCAGGATAAAGCTGTTGGATCTCAGAGGTCTAGAAAAAATAAGTAATATTATACTCTGATTTTCTTAAAACAGAGTCCCGCCTGTTCCCATAACAAATCCAAGATGTTTATATGCTGCCTCAGTAGCCTCACGGCCACGGGGTGTTCGTTTAAGGTATCCCTCCTTAATAAGAAATGGCTCATATACCTCTTCGATTGTACCGCTATCCTCTCCGATTACCGTGGAAATATTATTGAGGCCAACCGGCCCGCCCTTAAACTTTTCTATTATTGTTCTTAGTATCCTGTTGTCTATTTCATCAAGGCCGTGTTTATCAATATTTAAAGCCTCGAGGCTGTATCTTGTTATGTCAATATCTATTGAGCCGGTGCCCTTCACCTGCGCAAAATCACGTACTCTTCTCAATAATGAGTTAGCTATCCTGGGTGTGCCACGGCTGCGAGAAGCAATTTCCAGGGCAGCTCTTTCGTCAATTGCTATATTCAGGATTTTTGCTGACCTGTTGACTATGCCTTTCAACACAGCAGTATCATAATATTCAAGATGGAACTTAATACCAAACCGGGCACGCAGCGGACTGGTAAGTAATCCCGAGCGCGTTGTCGCACCAATAAGTGTAAACGGGTTCAGTTTAAGCTGGACAGATCTGGCGCCAGGCCCTTTGTCAATCATGATATCAATCTGGTAATCTTCCATGGCAGAGTACAGGTATTCCTCAACCACGGGGCTCAGTCTGTGTATCTCGTCTATAAACAATACATCTCCTTCATCAAGACTGGTAAGCAGCCCGGCCAGATCGCCCGGTTTGTCAAGAACGGGCCCGGAGGTAACTTTCAGCTTCACCTTTAGCTCATTTGAAATTATAGTAGCCAGGGTAGTTTTTCCAAGTCCGGGTGGACCATGAAGCAGAACGTGATCAAGGGCTTCCCCCCGTTGAAGCGCCGCAGTGACAAAAACATTTAGGTTTTCAGTTATTCTTTGCTGACCCTTAAAGTCATCAAAACATAATGGCCGCAGTTGTTTTTCAATATCAACGTCGCTTGAATTAACCAACTCTTTTCTGATGTTAAACTCTTCGCTCATATTAATTCTATTTTATGAGCTTCACATCGCTCTCCGGCAGTTTGACGCTGACACCATTAATATTTGTTTCAATATCGTCATTATAGGTTATTGTCAGGATGACTTCTCCTTCCTCATTATACTTTTTCCAGGTTTTATTACGAAGACCGTTTTGATAATATCTTTCTTCCCTGATCCTGCCATTTTCATAATACAGGATATGATGTCCGTCGGGGCTTCCCTGATTGTATTTGCCCTTCATCCGCAATTTACCGTTATGATAAAAAGCTTTCCACAAGCCATCACGCAAACCCAGAAGATATGTCCCATATTCAGTCTGGTCTCCTGATTTGAATTTCCATTCTCCGTTTCTTTCGCCATCCGCATAATTGCCCTGAGCAATTATTTCGCCATCTCTTGCATATTCGGTATATTGTCCATCTCTTCGACCCTGATAATAATCTTCCTCTCTCAGCAGCTCACCCTGAGGATAATACCACCGCCATGCTCCGTCTACACGTCCGTTATTGTATGAACCCGACTGTTCAAGTTTACCTGCAGAAGAATAGAACTTCCATGTCCCTGTTCTTCTGTTATCAGTATAATTACCTTCGGCTGTGACAAATCCCTCCCCGGAGTAGTCTTTCCACGGCCCGTTACGGTTTCCTCCCTCATCAACAATGCCTTCTGAAATCAGGAGGCCATTATCATTATATATTTTAGCATTCCTGATCGTTCCGTTATCATTGTATTCCCTGTGAATTCCTACAGGAATATCGTTTTTGTAAGGTCCCGAATATATTAATTTACCCTGATCATTATACCTGTTCACTACCTCAATGTCTGATTCAGTGTCAACATCGGTTCCCGTAATTCTTCCTTCATCATAAAGCAGGGTGATATTAAGGCGTCCCTTATCATTATATTCTTTATAATACCCATGAAGAAGATCGTTGCGATAATTCTTTTCAATTTTTATCATTCCGTCCGGATGGAACTCAAGCCACTTACCCTGTTTAAGTCCTGCACCATCAATCTGGTTTATTTTTTCTCTGCTTATCAAATAATCATTATTATATTCCAACAGAGTAATTATTTTCCCATCTCTGTCATATTCTTTTGAAAGACCATCTTTTTTGCCCTCATAATATGGTATTGTCTGCTTTATTTTACCTTCAGGATAATATATAACGGCTGCTCCTTCTTTTTTGTCTCCTGCAAACAACTCTTTTGAATATATATAAGATCCTAAAACCGGATCTTTCTGATACTTAATGTAATAACCATTTCTCTTTCCCAGAAGATAGCTTATCTTTTCTGTTGTATCTCCTGATTGATCATAGAACACCCATATACTGTCAAGAAGATAACTTCTTCTTTTACCTTCGGATTTCAGGACTCCTGTTACGTAATAACTTTTCCAAAATCCGTCAGGTTTACCATTACGGATAAATCCTTCACTGGAAATGTTGCCATTCGGATATTTAAACTGGTTGTAACCGTCTTTTATATCTCCATCACTCTGCGCTGTTAAAACAACGGGAATAAACAGAAGCAATAATAAAATTCTTTTTTTCATTTTATAATCCCAGCTTTTTTGATATCTCAAGCATTCTTTTAATTGGTATTGCAGCCCGTTCAATGACAGCCGGATCAACGACCACCTCGCTTTCCTCAAATTTAAGAGATTTATAAATCTTTTCAATAGTTATAAGTTTCATGAAGTTGCATTCACTGCATCCACATGTTGAATCCTTTGAAGGAGCAGGTATAAAGGTTTTATTTGGTTCATTCCTTTTCATCTGATACAGTATTCCGGGCTCGGTTGCCACAATGTATATCTGGCTGTTATCTTTGCTTATATATGAAAGCAATCCTGATGTAGAACCAATATAATCTGCAACTATTCTAACGGGCATTTCACATTCCGGATGTGCTATTATTTTAGCTTCTTTATTTTTTTCCTTTAACTGTAAAATTGCTTCTATGGAAAATTGTTCATGAACATGACATGCGCCGTTCCAGACAATAATATCACGTCCGGTAAGTCCTTTTATATAATTACCCAGATTTCTGTCAGGACCGAAAATAATTTTTTCATTTTCAGGAAGAGATTCAACAATTTGTTTTGCATTTGACGATGTGCATGTAATGTCACTTAAAGCCTTTATTTCAGCAGTTGTATTTACATATGTTATTACAGTTCTTCCGGGATTTTCTTTAATAAATTTTTCAAAATCCTCCTTTTTACATGAATCAGCCAGTGAACAGCCAGCTAATGGATCCGGAATTAGTACTTTTTTTGAAGGAGACAATATTTTTGCCGTTTCAGCCATAAAACTTACTCCTGCAAAAACAATAATATCTGCTTTTGTATCAG
>CAZGDJ010000250.1:0-5109 GCA_964524635.1 uncultured Rikenella sp.
TTTCATTGACTGCAATACCCATACCATTGATGTCGTGACAGATGACGGGCAAGCCTACCGAAAGAGCTTCAGGAATAACGCTGGAAGTGGCTTCCCTCAGACTTGTATGGACCAAAATATCAGATTGTTGCATAATTTCAAATACCTCTTGATGAGGAATTTTTCTTATCCACCTGATATTCTGGACCTGTAAATGGCGTGCCAGGTCAAGTAAGCTCTTTTCAAGAGGTCCGTCACCGATTATGGTTAACCTGACTTTATTCCTGGTAATTTCTCCCGCAGCAAGGGCTCTTATAGCGATCTCAGGTGCTTTCCGATAGGTAAGCTGTCCACACCAGACACATTCAATGATTTCTTCAAATCCAGTATTGATTTTTGGCAGGTCTGTCAGTCTGGCCGTTCCCACGTCAAGCATCAGCCTGATTTGACCCGATGAAAATGTTTGGAAAAACAGGGCATCTTCGTTTGAATAGGTATAAATTACCGAGGAGCGGGAGATTGCCGCTCTGATCCTTCCCATACAGGAGGATTGGTATTTATTGGACAAATACCTGATCCCTTCTATAATCTTTGATCCGAATGGCAGGCTTTTATAATAATGCCACGGCATATTTGCTATCCCTCCGGTTGGCCCCCAGAAAAATGGAATCCCAAGTTTCCATGTAAACCCGGGTTCACGGTATGAGATCTGAGTTAACTGATGAACCACATCGAATCCCAGTCTTCTGTGCATTTCACGTGCAGCTGAAAAGGCACTTTTCTGCCATGCCCTGTAGCCCAGATAATATAATAGTGGTAATCCGATGGGGCCTATTTTGTGAAACAGCCTGTTCAGTGATGAAGTAAAGCGGGTAAACGGAGGCTGATCCACACTTATCAGCCCGAGGTCAGGTATAGCAGGATTATCTTGAAAATACTTTTCAATTGCACTTTTGTAACTTTGGGGCCTTGCCTGGCTTCCGCTTGCATAAAGGACAGTTACTGCATGAAACGAAGCGATCCTGGTTACCAGATTCCACCCCACCCCACATTCAGATCCACTAAAAGGAGAAAGCTCGTGTGCAATGATCAGCACTTTGAGTTTATTGTTGGTCATGCATTGAATTATTATATTTCTTGTTCTGATCTGATTTGCAGAGTCTGATACAGTCCTTCGAAGTTTTTTCCCATAACATCCAGGGCAAACCTGCTTTCAATCAGGGCCCGGGCTTTCCTGCCAACCTCACTGCGTAAGACGCCACTTTCCAGTAACCTGGCGAGTATTTCTTCTGCCTTGCTCCCATTGTGGTCTGTTATAAGGAATCCCGTTTTATTGTCTTCGATAATTTCCCTGGTACCCCCTGCATCCGATGCCAGAACAGGCTTTCCGCTAGCCATGCACTCAAGAATTGAGTTTGAAATACCCTCACTTTGAGTAAATAAAACTCCTACATCAGCAGCATGAATCAGGGGTTCAATCTTTTCAACCTTTCCCAGCAGCTTTATGTTATGAAGGTCTGCTGACATTTTGCATATCCTTTCAAACTCCCTGGAATCCGCCCTGGTGTCACCAACTGCAAGGAATGTAACATCATTCCTTTTTGATGAAAAGGTTTTCGCAAGATTAACAAACTCATCATACCTCTTCCCGGGGATATAGGATGCCACCATAATTACAAGGTACCTGGTAGTGATGCCATATAATGACCTGATCTCTTCCGTGTCAGGCAAATCATCAAATCTTTCAAGATCCAGACCATTATAAATGACCCGGCATTTACTTCCTGACACTTTATAACTTCTGAGTCCAGCCTGTGAATTGCTTAAAACAATATCTGAAAACCTGAACCCGATTTTGGTAATCAGATAATGAAAGTTCAGCTTTTCAAGGTGATCCGGGGCATCTGCAATGTGTCCGTTGACATGAGGAATCCCCTGCAGTACTGAGACGGGTATTGCATAAAATGCCAGCATGCTGCCCCAGGTATGAATTATGTCAGGCTTGAATTCCTTACACAGATTGTAAAATCTGAAAAAAATTACCGGATCCTTCCGAATGTATTTTCTCCTGAGTACTCTAATCTTAATATTCAGATCATAAGCATATTTATAATGGATTTCATCTTCAGTCAATACCAGCATAAGTTCATACCCAGGCTTTCCGTTCAGATACCTGATCAATTCAAGCAGCCTGCGTTCTTTCCCCCCGCTTCTTAAAGACTCAGTAAAAAACAGAATTCTCATTTTTGCCCGTTCTATATGTTTTCTGCTCAGTGAATATTCTAACTGATTTTCAGATTAAATGTAGCTTTTAAAAATTCCAGGATTCTTGCGGACTCAGTTTTGTTGTTAAAGCACGCCATGGCGGTTTTCCTGCCCTCGGCACCAATCTCAAGAGCCCTTTGGTAGTTTTCCTGTATTTCAATGATTTTCCCGGAAATAGATTCCGGATCAGGCTGGCAAACAAACGTATCAATGTTGTCTCTTAAGTACCTGTTTATTTCTCCTACCTGGGATACAATTACAGGTTTGCCTGTTGCCAGGTATTCCCCAAGTTTGGTGGAAAAGCCAAAATGGGCCTGGAGACTTGGCGGACGAGAAAACACAAACATTCTCGCTTTACATAAGGCTTCCGTCAGAAATATACGGTTTTTATACCCATGGAAAGTGACCCGGTGCCCCAGTTTAAGGGTTTCAACAAGACTGAGAAAATGGGATTCCTGTGATTTATCCGAGGCAGTTCCGAAAAGATCCAGTCTTAATTCCGGATAACGATTGCTTATAAGTGAAAATGCCTTGATGATTATTGTAACTCCCTCTTTCCGATCGTCCAGTTCTCCTGAAAAGACAATTGACTGAGAATCCTCTCCGCTTGTTCCGGAAAACCTATTAATGTCCACAAGCATCGGTACAATCAAAATCGGTTGCCGGTAATTCAATGTCCCTATGAAATAGTCTGCCAGATTCTTTGTAATAACAAACAATCCATCAAATAACCTGTAATGCAAATATTTATATAGAAATTTCCCGATTACTCCCTTCCCTTCGGTCCGTATTTCCGGATGTTCTGTCTCCTCTCTCAATATGATTGCCCGCCTGAGGAGAGTGATCAGTTTTAGCGACACTGCTGGCCAGGTTTTTTCAGCATAATAGATAATCACATTGTTTCTGTCGATTGTTTTAAGGCCAGCCCAAAGAACAAGGATCGGTTTTGCAATTTCATGGAATTGACGAACTGCAAGATACTGACTCTTGTACGGAGAATTGAAAACGTTTCTGAATTTTACCCCCTCGAAATTGCCCTCAGTCGGATTTGGTGAATCTGTACCAGAGATTGCATACTTATAGAATGAAATCACCTCGCATTGAACTCCATTAGCAATAAAACCTTTTGCAAGGCTAATGATCCGGTTAGTGCCAGCCATCCCGTAAGGGAAGGCTTCTGAGGTTACAATAATTATCTTAAAACCCATCCTTTGACTCAACAATTCGTAGAAATATGTTTCCCGTGAAACTTACTTTTCATCTGCACAACTATTATATTCCAAACCGTTTTCTGAGCTTACAGGCATCCAATACGTAAAATCCGTTTGTATAATTAAAGGTATGCATTCCCACCATTTCCGGATTCCAGTCCGGTGCAATTCTTTTAATAGTTGTTTCTTTATATTCAGTCTCAGAAATCCTCACAATATGATTCAGATTTACTGCCTTACCATAACCGCCGGAACAATCCTGTGACGGACGAATCAACATGCCGTCCGTTTCAAAGATTCCACCTGCAGGTCTAGATTTGCTAATCTCAGATACAACGGGATTATTCGGATGACTGATCCAGTGCCCGGAAAATAAATCATCAGTGTAAAAAAGAAACAATTCACCGAAGTTTATCTCCGGATTATTCAGTATGTCCAAAGATGTAAACAGCCACCACTTATCCCTATGAAAGAATACTGTGGTATCTGCTGCAGCAACATTCTCCATCAGGTTGGTAACAAACTCCCATTTTTCGGGGAAATTAGAACAGTGATAAAGCTGGATAACCCTCTCTGCCTTTGTTTCCGGAATCATAAAGTATTCTCCTTCATGTTTGAAAATGAAGGGATAGGACAGGTGATATGGTTTCTTTAATATTACAGTAGGTTCACCAAATGAGCCTGATTCATCCTGCCTTATCACAGCCAGGTGACCTCTGCATGTTTCGTAGGGATACTCTTCGACAAACAGGAATATTTTTCCAGCCTCAAGAACAGCGAATGGATCCGCCCAGTAGAATCCTTCCGGAGGTAAAAGGTTTTCCAGGTCACTATATTCACCTCTTAGTGATTCTGTAGGTGAATCCCATTTAAATAGCAAGCACCAGTTTTCATTATTCAGGTAGAATAATTTCTTTCGCAAGGAACGAAAATGGATTCCAATGAAGTTAATAAGAGCTGCAAAAGAAGATGTCGGGTGAAATTGTATTCCTGAAGCCGGCTCTTTTTGCAAAGGAGCCTCCTTTTGAAGAGGCCTCCCGTCTTTCTTCATCTCATAGAAATACCTTACAGCTCTCGGAATCAGTAATTCTGCGAGGCCCAAAACCCTGCTCCTATTTATGTGAATTGAATTGGAAAAGGTAGATACCGAAGACCTGACAACCGTCTGTTCCTGGTATCCATCAATTGTCAGTGATACATGACAATCTATTTCAGGTCTGCGTGAAGCAAGGCTGAGGTAAGCGGCTTCCCGGTTACCGGGATATCTTTTACCCTCAATGTTGAAAGACAAAACGCCTAATGTTGTTTCCGCCATCAGATATTGAGGAACCTCATGAGATGTAAAGTTTATTAGTAAATCGAGATCTTTATCCTGGGATCTTGACAAACCGTGGGGTATTATGACATGGCTATCCGGATTTCCTGATTGATCAATATTGATCATCACGGATCCTTTGATCGCCTCTGTACAATCAATTAACCTGTTATAATCAAATCTGTTCTTATATAACCAGCTGTCAAGAAGTTGATGAAACCGAAACATTAAAGAGGGTAAGTTTTCCTCTCCACTTTTATTTTGACTTGGGCAAATAATATAAATAACTTCAATGAAATCAGTCGTCCTTAATCGTTCAAGAACCTTGAAAGTCCATTT
>CAZGDJ010000251.1:0-5108 GCA_964524635.1 uncultured Rikenella sp.
TATCGTGAAAATCTTGATAAGCTCATCGCAGGCGTCAAGGGAACAGCGCCGTCCTATGATGTTATAATGGCCTACAGCGGCGGCAAGGATTCGAGCTATACCCTGAAGCTGTTAAGAGAGCGCTATGATCTCAAGATACTGGCCCTTACATTTGATAACCATTTTGTCTCGCCTGTCGCATGGCAGAACATCCGTACAATGATGGATGTTTTGGAGGCGGACCACCTGACCTTCAAACTGCCATGGCCTGCGGCAAGGAGAATATTCTCCAAAACAGCCCAGGAGGATATCTTCCCAGTCCCGACACTCCTGCGCGCCAGCTCTGTATGCACCGCATGCATAGGGATGGTAAAGAGCCTTACTCTAAAAACAGCCCTTGAGATGTCCATCCCCTTGGCGGCTTTCGGATGGTCGCCTGGTCAGGCGCCTATTCAGTCTGCCATCATGAAGACCAATCCGGCCCTGACTGCCCAGAACCAGTCATCCCTTAAAAAGGCCTTTCCTCAGGACATTATCAAGGGGATAAATCAGTATTTTATCCCTGATAGCTACTATGAAACATATAAAAATCGCTTTCCCTATAATATACATCCCCTGGCCTTCTTTGATTATGATGAGGCAGAGGTGATAAGGCAAATAGAGGCCCTGGGATGGCAGGAGCCGAAGGATACCGATACTAATTCCTCAAACTGTCTCCTGAACGCCTTTGCCAATCAGTGCCATATCAAACGGCATGGCTTTCATCCCTATGTGTGGGAGATAGCCAACATGGTCAGGCAGGGCGTAATGGGTAGAGAAGAGGGGATTGAAAAGATATATACTGAACAGAACCAGGATATGATTAACTACGCAAAGGAAAAATTGGGGCTATAATGTTTAGCCACAGGCACACACAGAAAAACACAGACAAGTATTATTATTTTGTTTATTAAAAAACCTTCATAATTCTTTAAAATTCAAGATGGGTCCTTGTGTGCCTAAGGATAAAAAGATTAGTTAGCCACAGACACACACAGAAATACACCGACAAAAGGTTGTATGTTTTTTATCATTTCAAAACTGTCACAATGTCACAGTCTGGATGTATTTAATCCAGACTTGTGTGGAAATTAATTAAAAGGAATAAGTATTGAGAAACCTATTCCTTTTAAAAAGTTCCATACAATGTTTTGAAAAAATCTATGTGATTGTGTGTATGGTCTGTGGCTAAATAAATATATGGATTTGAACGAGATCACATACAAGATTAATGGTGCCATATTTGAAGTTAATAGAGAACTGGGAGCTGGTTTTCTTGAAAAAGTCTACGAGAATGCGTTGATGATTGAATTAGCTAATGTCGGTTTAAAAGTTGAAAATCAAGTCCCGATAAAAGTTAATTACAAAGGGAAAGAAGTCGGAGATTATTTTGCTGATATAGTGGTAGAAGATCGGGTTGTTTTGGAGTTAAAGGCTGCCGAATCACTTCAAAAAATCCATGAGGCTCAGCTGCTGAACTATTTAAAAGCTACTGATATGAAGATAGGAATACTGGTAAATTTTACTCATCCAAAAGCACAAATAAAACGGTTTATTCTATAATTGCCACAGGCCCACACGGAACAATTATTAGATTAATAAGGTTTTTAAAATATCTATGAAAGAAGAAACCAGGCTTTCCAGGACCCATACACAGACTTATGCCCATGAATTAATACCCGAAGGGCATGAACCTTTTCCTCTGCCAAAGTCGGCAGAAGAAAAAGTCTGCGTCACTCTGTGTGTGTCTGTGGCTAATATAAAAAATCTGTGGTGAAATATTATTCTAAATTGGAGAAGAAGTTAATGGATATCAGAAACAAAATCAGAACATTCATCGTTGAAAATTTTCTCTTTGGTAAAGATGAGGGTCTTAATGACGAAACATCATTTCTTGATGAAGGAATCATAGATTCTACAGGCATCCTGGAACTTGTAAGCTTTATGGAGGAGGAGTTCCATGTCAAGGTTGAGGATGAGGAACTCATCCCTGAAAACTTGGATTCAATCAAAAATGTAGTTGCTTACCTTGAGAAAAAGGTAAGCGGTCAGTAGTAGGTTGTTGGTTGTATATGGAAAACACGTACATAGTCTATTGTTTATCGTCTGTTGTTAGCCTTTCAGAAATCTACAACCTAAAATCAACTGCTAACCGCCTGCAATTGACAATCTGCAATTAACGATAGGATCAACCCACGACAGACAATATATTTGCAGAAAGAACCACAGGATTTGAGAAGCTGAGGGTTTACATCCTGGCCGAAGAGCTTTCAGATTACGTTTGGGAGATAGTCTTAAAGTGGGATTGGTTGGCCAAGGACACAATTGGAAAGCAGTTCATTGACGCAGCAGATAGCATTGGTGCTAATATAGCGGAAGGTACTGGACGAGGTAGCTTTGCCGACAATAAAAGATTCGCTAAAATTGCACGTGGATCATTATTCGAGGTCAAGCATTGGGTTCGGAGAGCTGATAAAAGAAGACTTCTTAATGAAGATGAAAAAGTCAAAATTCGAGAGATCATCACAGAATTAACACCTAAATTAAGTGCCTATATCAATTCGATTGGAAGAATAAATAACAATGTCAGTTGATTGTTGTAAGTTGTATTTTGAAATAAAATGTACTTATCAGCTACTGACAACGAACGACGCACAAGAGACAACACACAACAAACAATAGGCAAATAATCTTTTACAGCTATCGACAACCTACAATACACAATTAGCAAATGAAATTTATGCCACTAACAACAAACAACATACAACCAACGGCTGCGCTAATTCATGAATTTCTCGAAAAGAGCGCGGCAAAATATCCCGATAAAATCGCCCTCATCCACGATGATGTCCGCGCCAGTTACTCCACCATAAACAACCTGGCTAACAGCCTGGCCAGCAGTCTTGTTCAGTTGGGCATATCACTCGGCGATAGGGTCCCCTTCATCCTCGATAATTCCCTGGAGTATGTCGTTACATACTACGGCATCCTGAAGTCCGGTGCAGTGGCTGTCCCCCTTAATACCGACCTGAAGCCGGACAGCCTCAACGCCCTGCTGAAAGAGCTCGAGCCTAAAATCATAATTTCATCCACCAAGTTTGAAAGATTGCTCAAAGCGACAGATCTGACCATTCCCGGGCTTGATACCATCATCCTGAGCAAACCCAAACTAAGCTGGGATTCAGCAGGCCTGAAAATTATATCCTTCGAAGAACTGGTTTCTGATGTTTTAACTGTGAACTGTGAACCACTGAACTTTGAACTATCGAACAAAGGGGACTTGCATCCTGCATCTTGTATCTCGGCAAGTTCCCTTGCCTCGATAATCTACACCTCTGGCTCCACCGGCAAACCCAAGGGCGTAATGCTCACACACGGCAACGTTGTAGCAAACACCAACTCCATCTGCCAGTACCTGCAGCTTACGGGAAAAGATATACAGATGGTGGTGCTGCCTTTCTTTTACGTAATGGGCAAATCACTCCTCAACACACATTTTGCAGTTGGGGGCACAGTAGTGCTTAACAATAAATTCGCCTACCCAGCCACTGTATTAAAGCAGATGGTTGATGAAAATGTTACAGGCTTTTCAGGCGTCCCTTCAACCTATGCCTACCTGCTTCACCGTTCGCCTTTGGCTGCCTATCGTGACAGGCTTAATTCACTCAGATATTGCTCGCAGGCAGGTGGGCACATGGCAAAGCAGATCAAGAAGGAGCTCAGGAACATTCTACCCGGACACACAAAGATCTATGTAATGTATGGGGCAACTGAGGCATCGGCCAGGCTTACTTACCTGGAGCCTGATAAATATTTGGAAAAGATGGATTCCATCGGCAAGGCTATCCCGGGCGTTGTCATGAAGGTCCTTACTCCCGAATGTAGGGAGGCTGCAACTGGAGAAGAGGGCGAACTTGTAGGTTCTGGCGCTAATATAATGCAGGGTTATTATAAGGATGAGGAGACAACTAAAAAGGTCCTTGATCATAATGGATACCATACGGGTGATATGGGCTACAGCGATGAGGAAGGATTCCTTTATGCAACCGGCAGGAAGGACGGTCTTCTCAAGGTAGGTGGCCACAGGATAAATATCCAGGAGATCGAAGATGTGCTTATGGAGTCTGAGCTTCTTATAGAGGCAACTGTTCTGGGTATTAAGGATGATCTTCTTGGAAACAAGCTGAAGGCAGTGGCAGTCCCGATCGAAGGCGATTGCAATGAAAATCAATTGTTCCAAAAATGTTCAGAAAAACTCCCGTCATATAAGCTTCCTTCCGAAATAAAATTTGTTCAAACACTCCCTAAAAATATGAGCGGAAAAATCGACAAGAAAAAGTGCCTTCAGTTTTTTGATTAGCCACCTGCCGTCGCTGAAGCTATGGCAAGGCAGGCAGACCCACACAGAATGCACAGGATCTTATTTAAAGGTTTATAGAAAGTAAAAGATGATGTGAGTCCATGTGCGTCTGCCTGCCGCACCAACTTGTCGCGCCGTAGCCCTGAGCCTGTCGAAGGGGCGAAGGAGGAAGCTGCAGCGAAGGCTGGTGGCAAAATAAAAATGACAATAAGCAATTTAAAAATTCTTATTACAATAGACGTTGAAGACTGGTTCCAGGTCGAAAATTTCAAACAGTACATCCCGTTTTCAACATGGGCGGTACGTGAGCTCAGGGTTGAGAAGAACGTTCATCGTCTTCTGGATCTGTTTGATTCTGTAGAGTTGGGGCAGAGTTCACAGTTCACGGTTCACGGTTCACAGTTAGCAGAGCATCAAGATAAGCCAATCAACGGACCACAGGCCATCAACAACGGATCGCACAAGAAAGTGCAATGCACTTTCTTTGTGCTAGGCTGGGTCGCCGAACGCCTTCCACATCTAGTCCAAGAAATCCATTCACGTGGCCATGAAATAGCATCCCATGGATATTATCACGACCTATGCTATGAATGTAGTAATGATGAACTACGAAAAGACCTTTCGGATAGCAAGAGACTTTTGGAGGATATCATTGGTTCAGCTGTTTACGGGTATCGTGCCCCAAGCTTTTCTATAAATAATGATGTCCTGAAAATAATTGAGGACTGCG